>NZ_JBFAOO010000173.1:0-15638 GCF_040675265.1 Microbispora sp. NPDC049633 | reverse complement strand
CTCGGTCGCGCCCTACCGCTGGCTGTCGGCGGTCTACATCGAGATCTTCCGCGGTCTGCCGCCCGCCCCGCGGTCCGCCGGCCCGCCCCGCGGTCCGCGAGGACGCCGTACGCGGTCAGAGCGGGATCTCGACCTCGTCCTCCAGCGGAGGCTCCTCCTCCTGCGGGAGGCAGCCCGTGGCGGCGAAGCAGCGCAGCCGGAGCGTGTCCCCGGTGACCGACAGATGGAGGAAGCTCTTGAAGAAGGGCGGGGTGTCCCAGTCGGACAGTTCGGAGATGTACCGATGGAAGACCCGGCCCACCGGCAGGCGGAACGGCATCGGCCAGCCGCCGAGCAGCCGGGCCGCCCATCTCACCCGCGCGCCGGTCGGCGCTCCCGGCGTGGGCCGGGGCGGGGCGTTGCCGATCCGCCGCGACATCAGGGCCAGCCCCTCCTCCGGGGTGATGTACAGCCCGCGCAGCCGCAGCCTCCTGCTGTAGAGCAGGCTGTAGAACGACAGCGAGTCGCCGCGCAGCGGATAGCACTTGAAGTCGTCCTCGTGGACGCCGCCGGCGTCCACCCGGGGGATGGTGTGGGTCGCGTGCATGAACGCCCCGCCGCCCCCGGACACGACGTACTGGATGAGCCGGCCCTCCGCCCGGACCGGGTAGCGCTGGTAGTTGTGCACGTCGCCGCCGATGGCCGCGACGTAGTTGTGCGCCGGGTCGCGGACCACGTCGTCCACCGTGCCGCCGCCCTCGATGGGACACGGGTGGTAGGCGTTGTTGACGTAGATCGGCTTACCGGTGATCAGGATCTTCGGGCGGGGGTCGGCGGAGACCCGGCGCAGCCACTCGCCCTGCTCGCGGTCGAGCGTGCCCTTGATGCCGGTGTCGATGCCCACGAGCAGCAGGCGGCCGGTGTCGAGCACCCAGTACGGCCCCGGCAGCGCCGGACCGGGGTCGGGCCGCATCGTCCTGGCCTCCGCGAGGGCGTCCTCGTCGATCGTCTCGGGTTGCTTCCACAGCAGCCCGCGCAGCCCGCCGGGCGACAACCGGAATCCCCGGTTCTCTGCGGACAGGGGGCGGGCGTCGCAGAAGACCCGCATGAAGCCGCCCAGCCCGTCGTACCAGTCGTGGTTGCCGGGCACGGCGAAGATCGGGGCCCGGTAGTCCTTGTAGGGCCGGAAGAACTTGTCGCGGTACTCGTTGCCGGAGCCGGTCGGGTAGATCACGTCGCTCGCGATGACGGCGAACGCGGTGCCCTCGCCGAGCTTGAGCAGCCCGGGCACCACCGCGTACTGCGAGGCGTCGCCCTCCCCGGTGTCGCCGAGCACGAGGAACGAGAACTCCTCGCCCGGGTCGAGGCGCACCCGGAAGTCCTCGTCGACGCCGCGCTCGCGCTGCGAGGCCACCCAGCGGCGGCGCACCTGCGGTGAGGGGTCGCCGAACAGCTGGGCGAGGACCTCGTTGCGCGAGCGCCACAGCGTCGCGGGGTTCAGCCAGCTGAAGGAGTTCCGGTCGGGGCGCAGCGCGTCGAAGGAGCCGATCTCCTGGCAGTCCCAGCCCGCTCCGGCCTGCGACACCCGTGACGAGACCTGCTTCCCCCGCGCGGCGGCCGCGCCCACATCGACCATGGAAACAATCTTGGCGTCTCTAGGGGATCAGCACACCCGGGTTGAGGATCCCGGCGGGGTCGAGCCGTTCCTTGATCCCTCGCAGGATCTCGCCGCCCAGGTCGCCGATCTCCGCGGCGTACGCCTCGCGGTGGTCGCGGCCGACGCCGTGGTGGTGGGAGATCGTACCGCCCGCCCCCACGATCGCCTCGTTCGCGGCGCGCTTGGCCGCCGCCCACTGCGCGAGCGGGTCGGCGGTCTGAGCGGTGACCACGGTGAAGTACAGCGAGGCCCCCGTGGCGTAGACGTGGGAGATGTGGCACATGACCAGGGGCGAGCCCAGGACGCCGTGCAGGGCGAGCCGTACGGCGTCGTAGAGGCGCGGCAGGTTCGACCAGAAGCCGGCGGTCTCCAGCGTCTCCACGGTGGCCCCGGCGGCCAGCAGGGAGTCACGCAGATAGGGCGCGGAGAACCGGCCCTGCGCCCACTTCTCCCCCGGCTCCGATCCCAGGTGGACGCCGCCCGCCTCGACCAGCACGGCGGCGGCGCGGTCCCGCCGGTGGGCCACGTCGCCCGGGGCGCCCTCGAAGCCCGCCACCAGCAGGCAGCCGGATTCGCGGCCGGCCGCGCCGAGATCGGCGGGCTTGGCCAGCCCGACCATGGTCTCGGTCTCGTCCGACAGCCGCAGCACCGTGGGGGGCGGGCCGTCCTGCGCGAGCCGCCGCACGGCCGCCGTCCCCGCAGCGAAGCTTTCGAACCGCCAGCCCTCGTACGCCCTGACGGCCGGGGTGCGGTGCACCCGCAGCCGCAGCGAGGTGATCACCCCGAAGGCGCCCTCGGAGCCCAGGAACACCTGGCGCAGGTCGGGCCCGGCGGCCGACCTGGGCGCGCGGCCGATCTCCAGCGTGCCCCGGGGCGTCGCGACGGTCAGACCGGCGACCATGTCGTCGAACCTGCCGTACCCGGCCGAGGCCTGCCCGCTGGACCTGGCCGCCGCGAACCCGCCGAGCGTCGCGTACTCGTACGACTGGGGGAAGTGCCCGAGCGTCAGCCCGTGCCCCGCGAGCAGCTGCTCGGCCTGCGGCGCGCGCAGGCCCGGCTCCAGCTCCGCGACCATGGACACGGGGTCGACGGAGACGAGCCGGTCGAGCCGGGCCAGGTCGAGCGCGACCACGCCCGCGAAGCCCTGCCGGGACGCCACGAGCCCGCCGACCACCGAGGTGCCGCCGCCGAACGGCACCACGGCCACCCGGTGCTCCGCGCACACGCGCAGCACGGCGGCCACCTCGTCATGGGAGCCGGGAAGCACGACGGCGTCGGGCGCGTCCGAGGCGTCCCCCGCGCGCATGAGCAGCAGGTCGGGGGTGGACTTGCCCCGGGTGTGGCGGATGCGGGCGTCGTCGTCGGCCCGCACGTGCTCGTCCCCCACCACCGTGGCCAGCGCGGCCAGGACGGGCGGCGGCAGCGCCACGGCCGGCAGCCGCACCTCGCCGAACGTCGCCGCCGGCACGGCGGGCGCCCGGACGCCGAGAAGCTCCGCGAGCAGGTCACGCACCGGCGCGGGGAGCTCGGCGGCCTTGGCGGGATCGCCCCAGCCCGACCAGAGCATGGGTTCCGCCGAGGTGAGAGGGGTTTCCATGTCCGTGACGCCTCCAGGTAGGTTACTCCAGAGTAATCCCCAAGTAGTGGAGAGGACATGAACTCCTCACTCAACGCCGCCCGGCGCCTCTGGGAGCTCGGTGAGGCGCGCGCCGACGTCGTCGACGTGCTCGTGGTCGGTCTGGGGGCGACGGGGGCCGGAGCGGCGCTCGACGCCGCCTCACGCGGGCTGTCGGTGGCCGCCGTGGACGCCCACGACCTGGCGTTCGGCACCTCCCGGTGGAGCTCGAAGCTCATCCACGGCGGGCTGCGCTACCTCGCGAGCGGGCAGGTCGGCGTGGCCTGGGAGAGCGCGGTGGAGCGCGACGCCCTGCTGCGCTTCACCGCGCCCCATCTGGTCTCCGCCCACCCCTACCTGCTGCCGCTGACGCCGGCCGTCCCCCGGCCTGCGGCCACGACCGTCATGGCGGGCTACCGCCTGGGCGACGCGCTGCGGGCCGCCGCGGGCACGCCGCGGCGGCTGCTGCCGGGCCCCTCCCGGATCGGGGCGGAGCGGGCCCTCACGCTCGCCCCGGCCCTGCGCGCGGACGGCCTGCGCGGGGCGCTGCTGTCGTGGGACGGCCGGGTGGTGGACGACGCCCGCCTGGTCGTCGCGCTGGCGCGGACGGCCGCCGCCCACGGCGCGCGGATCCTCACCCGCTGCCGAGCGCTGACGCTGGCGGGGGACGGCGCCCGGGTGCGTGACGAGCTGACCGGCGAGGAGTTCGACATCCGCGCCCGCGCGGTGATCAACGCGACCGGCGTGTGGGCCGGCGGGCTGACGCCGTCGGTGGCGCTGCGCCCCTCGCGGGGCACGCACCTCGTGCTGCGCCCCGGGGCGCTCGGCGCGTTGCGCGCGGGGCTGCACGTGCCGATCCCCGGCGAGCGCGCCCGCTTCGTGCTGGTGCTCCCCCAGGCCGACGGCCGCGTCTACGCCGGGCTGACCGACGAACCGCTGGACGGCCCGATCCCCGACGTCCCCGAGGCGCCCGAGAGCGACGTCGCGTTCCTGCTCGATGTCCTCGGCACCGCGCTGGACCGGCCGCTGTCCCGCGCGGACGTCGCCGCCGCCTTCGCCGGGCTGCGGCCCCTGGTCGACACGGCCGGGGCGCCGGACTCCGCCGGCGGGCCGACGGCCGACCTCTCGCGCCGCCACGCCGTGCTGCGCTCGCCGGACGGCGTCGTGACGGTCGTGGGCGGGAAGCTCACGACCTATCGGCGGATGGCCGAGGACGCCGTCGACGCCGCGTGCCCGCACGCGCGTGCGAGCCGTACGGCGCGGCTGCCCCTCGTCGGGGCCGGACCGGTACGGCCGGGCGCGCCCGGGCGGCTGGCCCGCAGGTACGGCTCGGAGGCCTGGGCGCTGCGCGAGCTGATGCGGGAGGACCCGGCGCTGGCCGAGCCGGTGGCGCTGGGGGTCACCCGGGCCGAGCTGGTGTGGGCCGTGCGCCACGAGGGCGCCCTGGACGCCGCCGACCTGCTGGACCGGCGGACGAGGATCGGCCTGGTCCCCGAGGACCGGGCGGCGGCCCTCTCCGCCGCCGAAGCCGCGCTGGCCTACTCCTGACCGGCGCTCACCCCCGGCCGTCGCCTACGTTTGATCACGGCTCGCCCTCGTCGTGGCCGTCGACGCGTACAGCGGCGCATGCAACGCCAGTATCCGAAAATTTACGAATTTAACGTTGATTTACGCCCCTGCTCCCGCCACTTCCCGCCCCAGTGGCTAAGGTTAGTCTTACCTAAGGAACGCGAGTGAAGGACGGGACCGGATGGCCAACGGGTGCGAGCACCCCGCCGCCTGCCACTCAGGGGAGGCGCCGATCCTGGCGAGCGCGACCAGGAAGGGCCGGTTCTGGCTGCTCATCGAGCACACGGGCCCCTGGGCGGCGGAGCTGGAGGAGTGCCGGCTGCCCGAAGACGTCCAGCGGCTGGTCTCCCGCGCCAGGGCACTGGACATCCGGCCGCAGCTGATCCGCCGGCCCGGCCGTCGCGAGCCCCTCACGGGCCCCCTGCACGTCTACGTCGCCGCCGCCGCGGTGGACCACCCGTGGCTCGCGGAGGGCTTCCTGGAGCGCCCCGACGATCTTGACCTGGGCGCACTCGTGCACGGAGTGGTTCCGGAGTCCTGCATACTGGTGAACGAGCCGATGTACCTGGTCTGCACGCACGGCAGGCACAACGCGTGCTGTGCGCGTCTCGGACTCCCGCTGGCCCGGTTCCTGGACGAGAACCTGCCCGGCGAAGTGTGGGAAACCACACATGTCGGCGGCGATCGATACGCCGCCAACCTCGTATGCTTGCCACACGGGCTTTACTACGGCAGCATGTCTCAGGCTGCTGCGATCGCGGCGGCAAACGCGTACCGGCACGGCGAGGTCGTCCTCGACCGTTTCCGGGGACGCGCGGGTATCCCTGAGCCACTGCAGGCCGCCGAGCACTTCGTCCGGGCGCACACCGGCGAGATCTCGGTCGGCGGGGTGGCCGTGGAATCCTCCCGGTCGGTTGACGACACCACGATCTGCGTCGTGCGGTGCACGACGGAGCGTGGGACGTCGCGATTCCGAGTCGTGGTCGAACCCGCGGTGTTCACGGCACCGTGCGGGATGACTTGCGCCGATGGA
Source organism: Microbispora sp. NPDC049633 (assembly GCF_040675265.1). Classification (NCBI taxonomy): domain Bacteria; kingdom Bacillati; phylum Actinomycetota; class Actinomycetes; order Streptosporangiales; family Streptosporangiaceae; genus Microbispora; species Microbispora sp. NPDC049633. The sequence goes on along the minus strand of NZ_JBFAOO010000173.1, from coordinate 9,785 downwards.
ATCCCGACCTACAGGTTGGCCGAACTGAGCGAGCTCACGCCGGTATTGACCTGAGGGCTCCTGCCCGGAGCCGGGAACACCACGGCCTATCCCGGCGTTGGCACAAGGGACGCCACAAGCGTCCAAAGCGGCACGAACACTGAAATACCTCTCACCAAAGGTGGTTTCTCATGTCTCAGGTACGTCGGCAGCTCGCCCGCCCGCGCCCCAGCTGGGGTTGGCAGGATGATGCCGCGTGCCGGGGAGAGGACCTGGTGCTGTTCTTCGGTCCTGACGGTGAGCGTCAGCCCGAGCGCGACATCCGGGAGCGCAAGGCCAAGGCCATCTGCGCTCAGTGTCCAGTGCGAGCGGAGTGCCTCGACTACGCGCTCTCCCGGCCGGAGAAGTACGGCACGTGGGGCGGCCTCAACGAGGACGAGCGCGCGTCCGAGCGTCGCCGCCGTATGCGCCGCGCCGCGAGCGCCGGCATCAGCGCCGTCGCCTGAGCGTTTCCCCCTTCCCCGACACGCGTCACCGCTGGGCGCCCCGCGTCCCGTCCCCCCGAAATGGGAGGACGGCGCACCCGGGGCGCCCTTCGCGTGTCCACCGTCCCGCCGCCGGCGGTGGGCACGGCACGCCTCGGTGAGCCCTGTCCACCGTCCCGCCGCGTCCCGTCGCGTCCCTGTGCGGCCGGTGGTCACGGCACGCCTCGGTGAGCCGCCGCCCGCGCATGGACGGCGCGAGCGGCGCCGGGTCCCGCGGGTCCGTGCCCCGCGCGACCCGGCGAGCAGCGCCCCCGCCAGGGCACGGTCCGCGTACGGCGGCCGTGCCCGCGTCGTCCTCACGCCCGGGGTCATACCCGCGGCCGGGGCGGAAGGCACCCCGAGCCGCCGTCCTACGGGCGGCTCATGCCCCGCATCTGCTTGTGGATGACCTTCCACTTGCGGGTCTCCTCGGCGCGCAGCCGGGCGTCGGTCCGGCGGGCCATCCAGGCGGCCTCGCGCTGCAGCCTGTTCCAGCTCTCCAGCCGCCGCTCGGGCAGCTCGCCCGACTCCACCGCGGCCAGCACGGCGCAGCCCGGCTCCTCATGGTGCCGGCAGTCGGAGAAGCGGCAGCTCTCGGCCAGTTCCTCGATGTCGGCGAAGACCAGGCCGACGCCCTCGCTCATCTCGTACAGTCCGACCCGGCGGATGCCGGGGGTGTCGATGACGAGCCCGCCGCCGGGCAGCGGGATGAGCTGCCGGTGCACGGTCGTGTGCCTGCCCCGCCCGTCGGCGGCCCTGACCTGCTGGGTCTCCATGACCTCCGCGCCGGCGAGTGCGTTGACGAGCGTCGACTTGCCCGCGCCCGACGGGCCGAGGATCACGGCGGTCCCGGCGGCGCCGAGGTGGGCACGCACCAGCTCCACCCCGTCGCCGGTGAGTGAGCAGACCGGGTGGACGTCGACGCCCGGCGCCGCCGCCTCGACGTCGGCGAGGAGATCGCCGAGTCCCTGTTCGAAGAGATCGGCCTTGGTGACGAGCACGACCGGACGGGCGCCGCTCTCCCAGGCGAGCGCCACGAGACGCTCGATCCTGCCGAGATCGGCGAAGTCCGTGGCGTGCATGGACGGCTCGGCCACGAAGACCACGTCGACGTTGGCGGCCAGGACCTGGCCCTGGCCGTCGCCCGACAGCCCGCCGCGCGAGTCGCGGCTCACCCCGCCCCGGACGAAGGCCGTACGGCGGGGCAGCACCTCGGCGAGTTCGTAGTGGCCCCCGTGGGATGAGGACAGGTCGAGCCGGTTGAGCGCGACCCAGTCCCCCACGCACGGAAGCGCGAGCGGGTCGGCCGCCGCGGCTCTGCGTACGCGGGCGCCGAACCGCGCCTGATGGGTTCCGTCGGCGGCGATGACCTCGGCGGCGCCCCGGTCGACCCGCGCCACACGCGCGGGGACGGCGCCGCCGGGCAGGTCGGGGAGCTGCTCCGCGAGCCCCTCGTGCCAGCCGAGAAGAGAAAGATCGTTGAACACTGCTGGTGAACACCCTTCGGAAACCGGGTGTCCCAGCGAGAGGAGACTAGGCGGGCACCCGGGAGTTGACGGACGGCATGGTCGTCAGAAAGACCCGCATAGTCCTCACCTCCCTGGTTCCGGCCGCGCGAATCGCGGCGATGGACGAACAGTAGCAGCCCCGCGGCCGCTCCCCGCAAGCGGATTAATCCGCGTCGTCACGCCACAGGCGATTCGGCTGACCGCCCGGTACGCGAACGGCTCCCCGCCGCCTTCGCGGGGAGCCGTCGCGGCCGATCCGGATGATCAGGACAGGCCGGGCGCGGGGAACCGGCTCGTCAGCTCGGTGACCTCGCCGTGCACCCGCGCGATCACGTCCTCCGCGTCGCCCTTGGCCACGGCGGTGACGACCTCGTCCATCCACGCGGCGATCTGGCGCATCTCGGCCTCGCCCATCCCCCGGGACGTGACCGACGGCGTGCCGATGCGGATGCCCGACGGGTCGAACGGCTTGCGCGGGTCGAAGGGCACGGTGTTGTAGTTGGTCTCCAGGCCCGCCCGGTCGAGCGCCTGCGCGGCCGGCTTGCCCCCGACGCCCTTGGACGTGAGGTCCATCAGGATCAGGTGGTTGTCGGTGCCGCCGGAGACCAGGTCGAAGCCGCGGGCGAGCAGCTCGTCGGCGAGCGCCTTCGCGTTCTTCACGATCTGCGCGGCGTACGTCCTGAACTCCGGCTGGGCGGCCTCGCGCAGGGCGACGGCGATGGCGGCGGTGGTGTGGTTGTGCGGACCGCCCTGCAGGCCGGGGAACACGGCCTTGTCGAGCGCCTTGCCGATCTCCTCGGAGCTCGACATGAGCATCGCGCCGCGCGGGCCGCGCAGGGTCTTGTGGGTGGTCGTGGAGATCACGTCCGCGTGCCCGACCGGGGAGGGGTGGGCGCCCCCGGCGACCAGGCCCGCGATGTGGGCGATGTCGGCCGCCAGCACCGCGCCGACCTCCTTGGCGATCTCCGCGAAGGCCGGGAAGTCGATGGTGCGCGGGATCGCGGTGCCGCCGCAGAAGATCAGCTTGGGCCGGTGCTCGAGCGCCAGCGCGCGCACCTCGTCCATGTCGATGCGGCCGGTGTCGCGGCGCACGCCGTACTTGACGGAGTTGAACCACTTGCCGGTGGCGGACACCGACCAGCCGTGGGTGAGGTGGCCGCCGAACGGCAGGCCCATGCCGAGCACGGTGTCGCCCGGGCTCAGGAACGCCAGGTAGACGGCGAGGTTGGCGGGCGAGCCCGAGTAGGGCTGGACGTTGGCGTGGCTCACGCCGAAGACCGACTTGGCCCGCTCGATCGCCAACGTCTCGATCTTGTCGATGACCTGCTGGCCCTCGTAGTAGCGCTTGCCCGGGTAACCCTCGGAGTATTTGTTCGTGAGGACGGTCCCGGTCGCCTCCAGGACGGCCCTGGACACGTAGTTCTCGGACGCGATCAGCTTGACGGTGTCGGCCTGCCGCCGCTCCTCCGCCTTGATCAGCTCGGCGATCTCGGGATCGACGACGTTCAGCGAGTTCTCAGCCATGGCGCTTTCCTTCTCCACGTCGACGGCGGCGGCGACCCAGGCGCACGGCCTCCGCGAATTCGCTCCCCGGTGGTGCCCCACCTAGCGACGCGCCACAGGAGCACGTCAGCGCCAGTCGCGACCTTCCCCACTTTATCGGAGCGGAACGACCCCCTCACTCCGACGAGACGGGCACGTCGGCGAGGAGCCCGAACCCCGGGACGTCGAGGCCGACGGTCTCCAGGTCCTCGGGAACGCCCGTGTAGGTGGCGTAGAGGGGGACCACGTCGCCCGGCTGCAGCCAGTGGGCCGGAAGCGTGCTGCACAGGCAGCCGCCGTCCTTGCGCGCCGGCGTGAACTTGGAACCGCTGGGCGGATCGACGAGGGCGGCGCCCGACACCTGGTCGCCGAACAGGTCCTTCGGCCACCACTGGTTCCCGTCCTTCAGCGTGACCGTCAGCTGCACGCTCACCGAGCTCCCCCGCCGCCGGACCGCGTCGACGGTCAGGTGGAGCGAGGAACCGTTGAACGTGGCGTCCCGGGCCGTCAGCGGGCCCTTGGGCTCCGTCCCCCCGCCGCCGAAGGGGCGCCACGCCAGGAGCAGGATCGCGGCCGCCACCGCGAGCGCCCCGCAGACCGCCGCCACCGGCGCCCAGCGTCGGCCGCCCCGCCTGCCGGTGCCGGCTTCCATGCCGGCTTCTGCGCCTGCTTCCGGGCCTGCTCCCGTGCCTGCTCCCGTGCTTGCTTCCGGGCCTGCTCCCATGCCGGCGTGCGCGCCGCCCGCCTTCGCGCCGTCCCGCGCGGCGCCCGCGCGGCGGGTCGTCTCGGCGGGAGCCGCCCAGATGTCGCTGACGATCCTCGTGGCGGCCTCGACCGCCACCTCCTCCCGGCCGAGCAGCCGGTCGAGGAGCCGCTGGGCGCTCGGCCGCCGGCCGGGGTCCTTGTCCAGCGCCTGATCGACCAGGGGCCGCAGGCGCTCGTCGAGCCCCGTCAGGTACGGCACGTGGTGCGCGACCCGGTAGAGGACCTCGGGCGCGGCGCCGCCGCCGAACGGCGGCCTGCCGGTCGCGGCGTACGCCATCACGCAGCCCCAGGCGAAGACGTCGGCCGCGGAGGTCACCGGCTCCCCGCGCGCCTGCTCCGGGGACATGTAACCGGGCGTCCCGATCACGGTCCCGGTTCGCTCGGCGAGCGTGTCGGCGAGCTGGGCCACGCCGAAGTCGATGACCCGGGGGCCGAGGGGCGACAGCAGGATGTTGGACGGCTTGAGGTCGCGGTGCACGATCCCCGCCCCGTGGATGGCGGCGAGGGCGGTCGCGACGCCGACGGCGAGCGCGTCGAGGTTGGAACCGGACAGCGGGCCCTGCGCGTCGATGACCGACGACAGGTCGGGGCCGTCGACGTACTCGGTGACGAGGTAGTGCCGGTCGCCGTCCCGCCCGGCGTCGAGGAGCGGCGCGGTGCAGAACCTGGCGACCCGCTGGGCGGCCTCCGCCTCCTTGCGGAACCGGGCCCGGAACTCCTCCTGGGCGGCCAGCTCCGGCCGCATGACCTTGAGCGCCACCTGGCGGCCCCGCGGGTCCCTGGCGAGATAGACGATGCCCATGCCGCCCTCCCCCAGGCGGCGTACGGGGACGTAGGGGCCGATCGTGCGCCGGTGGGTCGCGGTGGGGTCGCCGGCGGAGGGCTGCGCGTCCATCGACGCCATCCTTCCACCGCTATCGGTATGGATCAGCCTTTACCGGACTTGCGGTGATGGTGCTCGTGCCGGCTGGCGCCGCTGAGCGGCCACAGCCGGTCCACCTCCGCGTTCAGCGTCGCCCCGATGAGCACGGCGAGCGCGGTGATGTAGAGCCACAGCAGCACGGCGATCGGCGCCGCGAGCGAGCCGTAGATCGACAGCGGGGTGAACCACGCCGCCAGCACCTCCCGCAGGAACGCGGCGCACACGATCCAGATCACCAGCGCCAGCGCGGACCCCGGGGTCTCACGCCACCAGCGAGTCCGGTGCGGCACGCTCACGTGGTACAGCACGGTGAGCGCCAGCACCGAGCCGATCACCACCACGGGCCAGTAGAGGACGTTCACGAGCACGGCGTATCTGGGCAGAGCGTTGGACATCAGGGTGGGCCCGATGACCAGGATCGGCATGACGACCAGCCCGATCAGCAGCGCCGCGAGATAGAGGAAGAACGACAGCACCCGGGTGCGGATGATCCCCCGCGTCTCCCCCAGCCCGTACGCGATGGATATCAGGTCCACGTACACGAACAGCGCACGTGAGCCGGACCACAAAGACAGCAGGAAGCCGACGGAGATCAGCGAGACCTGCCCGCCGCTGAGCACGTCGGCGAGCAGCGGCTTCACGACCCGCTCGACGGTGTTGTGGGTGAACAGCAGCTCCGACTGGGCCACGACCCAGTCCCTGATCTCTCTGACGGTGGACTCGCCGATCAGCCCGCTGAGATGGCCCATGACGCCGAGCAGCCCGAGCACGAAGGGCGGCAGCGACAGCAGCGCGAAGAAGGCCGCCTCGCCCGCGAGGCCGGTCACCCGGTAGTTGACGCCCGCCATCGTGGTCGCCTTGACGAGGGACCAGAGGTTCGTGCCGCGCAGCCACGTCAGGCGCGCCCGCGCAATGGTCATGCCCTTGCGCGTGAGGCGCCGCGGCCTGCGCGACGGCGCGTCCGTGGAGGTCATGGCACCCAATCGGTCATGAGATCTGGGCTCTACCCGCTGCCGGGGCGCTTAGTACGTGACCTGCGAGCGGATTGTCGCCGCCAAGAATAGGGGCCCCTACCCCCCTCTCGCGAGGATCCCTCACGAACCGTTCACCGCGCGCCCCCTGTCATCCGCTCGTAACAGGGGGTGAACAATGGAGACATGATCTGCCCAGCGTGCAGGGAGCACCGGCACGAGGAGTGCCGCGGCGGGTCCTGGTGCGACTGCCAGCACCAGGAGCCGTCCGAGAAGGACCACGAGGCCGAACCGCCGGAGAACTGGATGCGCAAGGGGTGACGACCCCGCGTCACATTGCCGTCACAATCCCGCATCCTGGACACGAACTTGGACATCCAGGATCTCAGAGGTATCGTTTGGGACATGCCAGCGGACCCGTTGCTCGTCGTGCGACGCCACGTCGATCTCCTGCGTGTCCGTAGCGCGATCTGTATCGACGCCGGCTGACCGTCGCCCTCCGCTGATCCAACCGGGCGCTCGGCCAGGCGTCGTTTTCGTATGCCCTCACACTCGACGGCGAGGTGAGAGGCCGCCTGCGCCGGCGTCCCGCCGAACACCGATCTCAGACCGAGCCTCGGAGAAGGACGTGTGCCCATGAGCACCCCGGCCCGCCCGGCGAACCGCCATCACAAGCGCCCGCGTGGCGAAGGTCAGTGGGCTCTCGGTTACCGTGAGCCGCTGAACAAGAACGAGGAGAACAAGAAGGCCGACGACGGGCTGAACGTCCGCCAGCGCATCATCGACATCTACTCGAAGGGCGGCTTCGACTCCATCGACCCCGCCGACCTGCGCGGCCGCTTCCGCTGGTACGGCCTGTACACCCAGCGCAAGCCGGGCATCGACGGCGGCAAGACGGCCGTCCTGGAGCCCGAGGAGCTCGACGACCGCTACTTCATGATCCGCATCCGGACCGACGGCGGCCAGCTCAGCCTGGAGCAGCTCCGGGTGATCGCCGACGTCTCCAACGATTACGCCAGGGGCACCGCCGACGTCACCGACCGGCAGAACATCCAGCTCCACTGGGTGGAAATCGAGTCGGTGCCGGACATGTGGACGCGGCTGGAGGCCGTGGGCCTGTCCACCACCGAGGCGTGCGGCGACACCCCGCGCGGCATGCTCGGCTGCCCCCTCGCGGGGATCGACGCCGACGAGGTGATCGACGGACGGCCCCAGCTCCAGGAGATCCGCGAGCGGTACATCGGCGATCCGGCGTTCTCCAACCTGCCGCGCAAGTTCAAGACCGCGATCAGCGGCTGCGCCGCGCACTGCACGGTCCACGAGATCAACGACATCGCGTTCGTCGGCGTGCTGAACGAGCAGGGCGAGGCCGGCTTCGACCTGTGGGTGGGCGGCGGCCTGTCGACCAACCCGATGTTCGCCAAGCGGCTCGGCGTGTTCGTCCGGCCCGAGCAGGCCCACGAGGTGTGGGCCGGGGTCACCGGCATCTTCCGCGACTACGGCTACCGGCGGCTGCGCGGCAGGGCGCGGCTGAAGTTCCTGATGAACGACTGGGGCCCGGAGAAGTTCCGCGAGGTGCTGCAGACCGAGTACCTCAAGTACGAGCTGGCCGACGGGCCGGCCCCCGCGGCGCCGCGGGGAGACCGGCGCGACCACGTCGGCGTCCACCTCCAGCGTGACGGCAACTACTACGTCGGCTTCGCCCCCCGGGTGGGCCGGCTCAGCGGCGACCTGCTGCACCGCATCGCCGACATCGCCGAGCGCCACGGGTCCGGCCGGGTGGCGACGACGGTCGAGCAGAAGATGGTCATCCTCGACGTCGCGCCCGACCGGGTGGAGTCGATCGTGGCCGAGCTGGAGGCCGCCGACCTGCGGGTCAACCCCTCCACTTTCCGCCGCCAGACGATGGCCTGCACCGGCATCGAGTACTGCAAGCTCGCGATCGTGGAGACCAAGAACGCCGCGTCGGAGCTGATCGACGAGCTGGAGCGGCGCCTGCCCGACTTCACCGAGCCGCTGACCATCAACATCAACGGCTGCCCGAACTCCTGCGCCCGCATCCAGACGGCCGACATCGGCCTCAAGGGCCAGCTCGTGGTCAACGACAAGGGCGAGCAGGTCGAGGGCTACCAGGTGCACCTGGGCGGCGCGTTCGGCCTGAACCCGAGCTTCGGCAGGAAGGTCCGCGGCCTCAAGACCACGGCCGAGGACCTGCCCGACTACGTCGAGCGGGTCGTGCGCAACTACGAGAAGCAGAAGAACGAGGGCGAGTCCTTCGCCGAATGGGTCAAGCGCGCCGACGAGGCCGACCTCAAATGAGGCCGGCGAGCGGAGCGAGCGAATGAGCACCGAGCGAGCGGCGCCGTTCTACTGCCCGTACTGCGGCGAGGAGGACCTGGAGCCCTACGTGACCGAGGAGGAGAGCCACGGGTGGTACTGCAGATCTTGCGCCCGCGCCTTCCGGGTGAAATTCCTCGGCCTCGGCGTGCGTTCGTGATCCCCGAAGGCTTTCGTCCAATCATCCGATGAATCAGTGAACGACGTGTGAGGAGTAACGATGTCGGTGGCGGAGATAGAGGCAGGACTGGAGCGGCAGCGGGTCACGCTGGACCTCCAGGGCATCGTGGAGTCCGCGGCGCGCTTCCTTGAGGACGCGCCCGCCCGGGAGATCATCCGTTGGGCCGCGGCCACCTTCGGCGACCGCCTCTGTCTCACCTCGTCGATGAGCGACGCCCTGCTGATCGACCTGGTCAGCAGGGTCAAGCCCGGTGTCGACGTGCTGTTCATCGACACCGGCTACCACTTCGCCGAGACCATCGGCACCCGGGACGCGGTCGAGGCGGTCTACCAGGTCAACGTGATCAACGTGAAGCCGTCCAGGACCGTCGAGGAGCAGGACCGCGACCTCGGGCCGCGCCTGTACGGGCGCAACCCCGACCTGTGCTGCTACCTGCGCAAGGTCGAGCCGCTCAACCGGGCGCTGGAGCCGTACCTCGCGTGGGTGTCGGGCATCCGCCGCGACGAGTCGCCCACCCGCGCGAACACCAAGGTCGTGGAGTGGGACGCCAAGCGGCAGATGGTGAAGGTCAACCCCATCGCCCGGTGGACGCAGGAGGACGTCGACAACTACATCGCCGACAACGGGGTCCTGATCAACCCGCTGCACTACGACGACTACCCCTCGATCGGCTGCGCCCCCTGCACCCGCCGGGTGGCGCCGGGCGAGGACCCGCGCAGCGGCCGCTGGGCCGGCCTCGGCAAGATCGAGTGCGGCATCCACCTCTGATGACCGTTCCGCACGAAGGCGCGCCGCTGGTCGCGGTGGCGCCCGGGTCCCGCGACCCGCGCGCCGCCGCGACCGTGGAGGCGCTACTCGACGGAGTGCGGCGGGCGCGGCCCGAACTCGACGTCCGCGCCGCCTATCTCGACCACGCCCCGCCCTCGCTGCCGCAGGCGCTGGCCGGGCTGGACGAGGCCGTCGTGCTCCCCCTGTTGCTCACCGCCGCCTACCACAGCCGCGTGGACATCCCCGCGGCGCTGCGGGCGGCGCCCGGCCGCACCCCGCGGCTGCGGG
>NZ_JBFAOO010000172.1:0-15874 GCF_040675265.1 Microbispora sp. NPDC049633 | reverse complement strand
CTGGGCTGGCTGGCCCGCTTCACCCGCGACCTGCCGGCCTACCCCACGCACGTGCGCGGCCATCCGCCGCTGCCGGTACTGGTGCTGTGGACGCTGGCGGCCGCCGGGCTGCCGGGACCGTTCTGGGCGGCCCTCATCGTGGTCGTGACGGGATGCTCGGCCACGGCCGCGATCGGGCTGGCCGTCCGGCGCGTCGCGGGGGAGGAGGCGGCCCGGCGCGCGCTGCCGTATCTCGCCCTGTCCCCGGCGGCGGTGTGGATCGCGACGACCATGGACGCGTTCTTCGCGGGCGTGGGCGCGTGGGGGACGGCGCTGCTGGTGTTCGGCGCGCGGAGCCGGGCGGGCCGGGTGGCGCTCGGCCTCGGCGCGGGGCTGGCCCTGGGCGCGCTGCCCTACCTCAGCTACGGCCTGGTGCCGTACCTGCTCGTCCCCCTCGTCGCGGCGGTCGCGGCCGGAGTGCCGCGGACGACCGTGGCCGCCTGTCTGGCCGGGATGGCCGCGGTGAGCGCCCTGTTCGCCGCCGGCGGGTTCTGGTGGCCGGCCGGTGTGCTCGCCACCCACGCCGAGTGGGCGGCCGACCCCGGCGCGGCCCGGCCGTACCTGTATTTCCTGGTCGCGAACCTGGCCGTGCTCGCCCTGGTCACCGGTCCCGCCACCGCCGCCGGGCTCGTGGCGCCCGGACGGGCCCGCGACCGGATCCTGCCGCTGGCGGCGCTGGCCGCGGTGCTCGCCCTCGACGTCAGCGGCGTCACCAGGGGCGAGGTGGAGCGGATCTGGCTGCCGTACGCCCTGTGGGTCGCCGCCCTCGGAGGGCGCACGGGAGCAGGGCACACGGGAGCGGGGCACACGGGAGCGGGGCACACGGGAGGCGGCCGCCTGCTCGCCGCGCAGGCGGCGGCAGGCCTGCTGCTGCAGGGGTTCGTCCGGTCGCCCTGGTGACTCAGCCCGCCGTCCCCAGCGGGGCGTGGGCGAACTCGCGCATGCCGTCGGCGAAGCGGATCCGCGCCCGGAAACCCAGCTCGGCGGCGGCGCGGTCAGGGGAGGCCACGATGTGCCGCACGTCGCCGAGCCGGTAACGGCCGGTGACCTCGGGGGCCGGTCCGCCCCGCGCCGCGCTGAGCGCGGTCGCGAGGTCGCCGATCGTGCGGGGCTCGCCGCTGGCCACGTTGTACGCGCGGAGCCCGCCGGGCGGGGCGGACCCCAGCGCGTCGAGTGCGGCGAGGTTGGCCGCCGCCACGTCCCCGACGTGGACGAAGTCCCTGCGCTGCCCGCCGTCCTCGAACACCAGCGGCGCCCGCCCGGCCTCCAGCGCGGACCGGAAGATCGCGGCCACGCCCGAGTAGGGGGTGTCGCGCGGCATGCCCGGCCCGTACACGTTGTGGTACCGCAGGGCGATCGCCGCGCCGCCGGTCTCGCGGGCCCAGCCGGCCGCCAGGTGTTCCTGGGCGAGCTTGCTCGTGGCGTACGCGTTGCGCGGATCGGGCGGGACGTCCTCGTCCACGGTCCCCGGCGTCACCGCCCGCCCGCAGCGCGGGCACGCCGGTTCGAACCGGCCGGCGGCCAGGTCCGTCGCGGCCCGGGGGCCGGGACGCACGGGGCCGTGCTCCGCGCAGTCGTAGACGCCCTCGCCGTAGATCACCATCGACGACGCCAGGACCAGCCGGGCGACCCCGCGCCGCGCCATCGCGGCGAGCAGCACCGCGGTCCCGAGCGCGTTGACCGACACGTACGCCGGCAGATCGGACACGTCGACGCCGAGGCCGACCTTGGCCGCCTGGTGCACGACGGCGTCGGCTCCGGCGAGCGCGCGGCCGACGGCGTCCTCGTCCCGCACATCACCCGCGGTGACGCCCGAGCCGCCGCGCAGGTCGAATTCCCGAACCTCGTGCCCGGCGTCCCGCAGCAGAGCGGCGACGCGGCTCCCGATGAAGCCGGCCGAGCCGGTGACCATGATCTTCATCTCGCCACGGTAGCGACGGCCCGCCCCGCTGAAAGTTTCACAATTCTTACGGCACGACCGGCGGGGACGGGACCGGTCCTTTGACGGGCCCGCACGGCCGACCGATGATCCGGGCGACATCGTCGGCGGATCTTCGTTCTCGGAAGAGGTGGAAGCGTGCCCAGACTGTCATGGCCGGCCGCGTGGGCGGCGGCGGGCGCCGTCGCCGCCGCGCTGCTGGCGGCCAACATCACCGCGCCGCCCGTGCTCGCGGGCAGCACGGCCGGCGCGCAGGCCGTCCGTGCGCTGACCACGGTCTCACCGACGCCGTCGCCCTCGCCGGGGGCGGACGTGACGCCGCCGACGGCCCCGGGCGACCTGCGGGCGTGCCCGCCGCCCCCGCCCCCGAGCGGGAGCTTCCAGGGCGTGGTCGGCCTGTGCTGGACGGCGTCCTCCGACGACACCACCGAGTACAAGGTGTTCCTCCTCAGGGACAACGGCTTCTTCGAGGTGGCCTCCACCTCGCGGACGACGGCCGTCGTCCCCGGGCTGGTTCACGGCCGGACCTACACCTTCTACGTCGTCGCCAAGGACGCCGCCGGAAACACCAGCCGGCCCTCCGAGCTGCTCAGCACCCCGGCGGTCTCCGGCGCGAACGCGACGCCGACCCCGCCCACGGGCGACACGACGCCGCCGACCAAGCCGACCGGCATACAGGCCAACTGCCTGCCCGACTTCAAGGGGACGTCGTTCTGCTGGACGCCGTCCACCGACGACGTCGGGGTCACGGGCTACGACGTGTACCGGCGCACCTCCGTCGGCTGGGCGCGGGTGGGCACGCCCATCGGCACGCACTTCACCGAGGGCAACCTCGTCACCGGCCAGTCGTACGTCTACTTCATGGTGGCCAAGGACGCGGCGGGCAATCTCAGCCTGCCGTCCGACCTGGTGACGGCCACGGCTACGGGCGGCTACCCCACCTACTCGCCGCCGCCGGTCAGCTGCAAGATCGAGTACACGGCGTGGTCGTGGAGCGGCGGCTTCGCGGCCACCGTGAAGATCATCAACCTGGGCCAGACGCCGATGAACAACTGGAGGCTGCGCTTCGTCCTCCCGGACGCCGGGCAGAAGGTCATCAGTGGCTGGTCGGCCACCTGGTCCCAGTCCGGCAAGGACGTCACCGCCGCGGCCATGTCCTGGAACTCGGTGATCCCGGGTGGCGGGTCCCTGCGGATCGGCTTCAACGGCTCCCACACGGGCGCCAACCCCGATCCCACCGGCTTCACGCTGAACGGCGGCACCTGCATCCGGGGCTGACCCTCGCACCGGTCCGTCCGGCTCCCGGCCGGACGGACCGGACCCGTTTCTCCGGGACGGACGCGGGCAGTCAGGACGTATGCCGCTGCTCGACACCACGCTGCTCCTGCTGCTCGAGGGCTACGCCTGGCTGCCGGCCCGATGGCGGGAGACCCAGGGAGAGATGGTCCACACCCGGCTGATGGGCCAGCGCGCCGTCGTGCTGCGCGGGCCGGACGCCGTCCGCTTCTTCTACGACGACGACCACGTCCAGCGGGCACCCGCGCTGCCCGAGCCGATCAAGAGCACGTTGTTCGGCCACGGCGCCGTGCACACGCTGGACCAGGCCGCGCACCGGGCGCGCAAGGGCATGTTCATGTCGCTCATGACGCCGCAGAGCGTCGCCGCCCTGGTGGAGGAGACCACCGCGGCGTGGGACGCGGCGGTGACCACCTGGCCGGACAGGGGACACGTCGTGCTCTTCGACGAGGCCGCCCGCGTCATCACCCGGGGAGCGTGCCGATGGGCCGGCATCCCGCTCACCGAGGAGGAGACCGGGCCGCTCGCCGCCGACCTCGTCGCGTTGGTCGACGGCTTCGGGTCGCCCGGCCCGCGGCACTGGCGGGCCCGCGCGGCGCGCGGGCGCCGCGAGGCCTGGCTGGCGGGACTGGTCGAGGACGTGCGGCGTGGCGCGCTGCGGGCGCCGGACACCTCGGCGCTCGCCGTGGCCGCCCGCCACCGTGAGCCCGACGGAGAACCGCTCGCGCCCCGGATCGCGGCGGTCGAACTGCTCAACCTGGTGCGCCCCACTGTGGCCGTGAGCTGGTTCCTCACGTTCGCCGCGCACGCGCTGCACTGCTGGCCGGTCAACCGCGTCCGCCTGACCGAGGACGCCGACGGCGCCTACGCCGAGGCGTTCGCCCACGAGGTGCGGCGCTTCTACCCCTTCGCGCCGTTCGTCGCGGGGAAGGCCGTCAAGGACCTCACCTGGAAGGGCGAGCCGATCCTGGCCGACTGGCTCGTGCTGCTCGACATCTGGGGCCAGAACCACGACCCGGCGCTCTGGCCGAACCCGTGCGCGTTCGACCCGCGACGCTTCGTCGGTCGGGAGATCGGCCCGTACGACCTGATCCCGCAGGGCGGGGGCGACCCGGCGGCCGGACACCGGTGCCCGGGCGAGCCGGTCGCGGTGGGCCTGCTGGAGGCCCTCGCGCCGCGGCTGGCCCGGCTGGACTACACCGTGCCGGAGCAGGACCTCACCGTCTCGCCGTACCGGATCCCGGCCCGGGTGGCGAGCGGTTTCGTCCTGCGTCCGGCCGGCGCGGCCGTGCCCCGAGAGACGGTGGGGGCGGAACGGCCGCGCCCGGCGGCTCATCCCTTGTAGTTGAACACCTGGCGCAGCGTGTGCCGGACCTCCACGAGGTCCTTCTGGTCCGCCATCACCTGGTCGATCGGCTTGTACGCCTCGGGGTGCTCGTCGACCAGCGCGGCGGCCCGGTCGGAGTTCCAGGTCCGGCCGCGCATCGCCTCCTTCAGCGATGCCGGCGACAGCTCGCGCTTGGCCCGGCTCCTGGACATCCTGCGTCCCGCACCGTGCGAACAGGAGTTGTACGACAGCGGGTTGCCCCGCCCGCGCACGATGTAGGACCGGGTGCCCATCGAGCCCGGGATGACGCCCTCGTCCCCGACGTCCGCCTTGATCGCTCCCTTACGGGTGATCCACAGCTCCTTGCCCTGATGGCTCTCCATCTGGGTGAAGTTGTGGTGGCAGTTGATCGTCCGGACCCGGGTGCCGGCCCCGACGACGCGGAACAGCGCCTCGTTCAGCACCCTGTCCATCCGCGCGCGGGACGCCATCGCGTACCGCTGCGCCCACAGCATGTCCTCGATGTACGCCGTGAACTCCGGGGTGCCCTGGGTGAAGTAGGCGAGGTCGTAGTCCTCCAGCCCGATGGCCAGGCTGCGCATGAGCCGCTTCGCGCCGTTGATGTGCGCGGTGGCGAGCTGGTTGCCGATCCCGCGCGAGCCCGAGTGCAGGACGGTCCAGACCCGGTCGCGCTCGTCGAGGCAGACCTCCACGAAGTGGTTGCCCGAGCCGAGGGTGCCGAACTGGCAGGCGACCGTGTTCTCCTGCTTCGGCGTCAGGGAGGTGTGCGGCCGGCCCAGCTCGCCGAGCGCGCGGTCCACCGCGCGGTCGTCGTGCCCCTTGCCCACACCCGCCGGGATGCGCCGCTCCACCAGCCGCATCAGCGGGTCGAGCGAGTCGGGCAGGTCGGCGGCGGTGAGCGTGGTCTCGGTCGCGACCATGCCGCAGCCGATGTCCACGCCGACGGCGGACGGGATGATCGCGCCCTCCGTGGGGATCACGGAGCCGACCGTCGCGCCGATGCCCACGTGCGCGTCGGGCATGAGCGCGACGTGATTGGGCACGAACGGCAGGCGCGCCGCCCGGGCGGCCTGGTCGATCGTCCCGTCGTCGATCTCGCTCGCCCAGGACAGCACCTTCGGGGCGATGTGCTTCGGCATGGTGGTTCTCCTCCTCGATCGAGATCCACTGTGCCGGGACGCGGCGGGAATCCCAACCGAATATCGCGCGGAAAGTCGTTTGCCGCCCTACCCGCCCGCCGCGCATCATGCCGCAATGCGCGACGATTCCCGTAAGCCCGGCGGCCAGGGGGAGGAGCGGCGTCGCCGTCCCGGTGAGGACGGCCCGCCTCCGCCCGCCAGAGGCGTACGACTGCCGTGGACCGCGGTGCCCGCGCACCTGCGGCTGGCCGTCGAGACGCACCTGGGCGACCGCGTGACCGAGGCCGTCACGCAGCCCGGCGGCTTCTCCCCGGGGGTGGCGGCCCGTCTGCGGCTCGCGGGTGGCGGCAGGGCGTTCGTCAAGGCGGTCGGGCCCGAGCCGAATCCGATCAGCCCCGGCATGCACCGGTCGGAGGCCCGGGTGGCCGCCGCGCTGCCGGCGACCGCGCCCGCGCCCCGGCTGCTCGCGTCCTTCGACGAGGACGACTGGGTGGTGCTGCTGTTCGAGGACGTCGTGGGGCGGCAGCCCGCCCAGCCCTGGGTCCCGGCGGAGCTCGACCTCGTGCTCGGGGTGATGGCCGGGCTGGCCGAGTCGCTCACCCCCGCGCCCGTGGCCGTCCCGTCCGCCGCCGAGCGGCTCGGGGAGGACTACCGGGGTTGGCGGCTTCTGGCGGCGGGGCCGGATGGCCTCGGCATGGACGGACCCGATGCCGCGTGGGCCCGGCGCCACCTGGACCGGCTGGCGGAACTGGAAGCCGTGTGGGAGGCGGCGGCGGAGGGTGACACGCTCGCCCACGCCGACCTGCGGGCTGACAACCTGCTGCTCACGGCGGACGGGGAAGTGGTCGTCGTCGACTGGCCCTGGGCGTGCCTGAGCACACGGTGGTTCGACCTGCTGCACATGCTGCCCAGCGTGACCATGCAGGGGGGCCCGCAGCCGGCCGAGGTCTTCGACGGCCACCCGGTCGCGGCGAAGGCGGACGGCGACGCGGTCACCGCGGTCCTGGCCGCGGTGACCGGCTTCTTCCTGCAGCGGGGACACCTCCCCCCGCCGCCCGGTCTGCCCACGCTCCGCGCGTTCCAGCTCGCACAGGGGCGGGTGGCGCTCGCCTGGCTGCGGCAGCGGACCGGCTGGCGATGACCTCCGGCAGGCTCGAAGCGACCGAGCCCGTGTTCGCGGTACGGGTGACGAGCGCCGTGCGCGACCCTGACGCGGGAACCGGGCGGGACGCGTGGAACGCTTGGCTAGGGCGGCGGCGCGAGCCGTGACCGGTGGGACTACGCCCGGAGCGCCCCGGCCGGTTCGCGTGCGCGAGAGGAGAACGACGATGAACCCCGCCTCGGCCGCCGTGGGCGGCGCGGCCGCCTTCGTCTGGCTCGGGATGGTGCTGGCGATCTCCTTCCTGGAGGCGCCGCTGAAGTTCCGCGCCCCCGGTGTGACGATCCCGATCGGGCTCGGCATCGGACGGCTCGTCTTCCGCGCCCTCAACGCCGCCGAGGCCGCGCTGGCGGTCGTCGTGATCGCGGCGGTCGCGACCGGCTCGCCCGGGCCCGCCGTGGTGGCGCTCACGGCCCTCACAGCGGCCGTCCTGGTGGTTCAGATCGCCGCCGTACGCCCGCCGCTCAACCGCAGGTCCGACCGCGTCCTGTCCGGCGAGGACCCGGCGCGGAACAGGTCGAGGGCGCACCTGTACTACGTGGCGCTGGAGGTCGTTAAGGTCCTGTCGCTGCTCGCGCTGGGCTGCTTCCTCCTGGCCGTGTAACGGTTCCTCCCCGTCCGCGCCGCGTGGCCGGGGAACCGCCGGGGCCGCCGGGCGGAGTGATCAGGGGCGTTTCACGACGGTGAGCAGGACCGCGCTGTCCTCGACGGCGTCGAGCGCGTGCCGCGCGCCGGGAACGGCGAGCAGGTCCCCGGACCGCCCCTCCCAGGAGGCGCCGCCGCTGCTCAGCCGCACATGACCGTGCAGCACCAGCAGGGTCGCCTCACCCGGGCTCTCGTGTTCGGCGAGCCCGGTCCCGGCGGTGAGGGCGAGCAGCGTCTGGCGCAGTGCGTGCTCGTGGCCGCCGTACACGCTGTCGGCCGCGCGCCCGCTGGAAGCGGCGGCGGCGCGCTCGAGTAGCTCCCCGGCCCGCACGTCGAGAGAGATCGGCTCCATGGCCTCAGTCTGCCCCACGCCGCGGGCGGTGCCAGGAAAGGCGATGGCCGTTTCGGGGACGCCGCCGTTACGCTGGGGCACGCACACGAAAACGCGGTCCCGGTTGGTAGCCCGGGCGCCCGCCGGCCTTCGGGCCCGGCGGTTTCCGTATCCGCCTCTCGTGTCCCCTCGGGGAGCCTCGGAGGATGTCCGGTGTGCCGGAAAGCGGCTTCGCCAAGCCGCCTGTCGGCATACCTGTGGAGGGCATCGTGGTATCCCTGTCCGTGTACTTCGAGAACCCGTTCTGGGTGGGCGTCCTGGAGATCGTCGAGGACGGCGAGCTGCGCGCGACCCGGTTCGTCCTCGGCTCCGAGCCCACCGGCCCCGAGTTGTACGCGTTCCTCATGCGGCACGGGGTCGCCCTGCTCGAACGCGCCGAGGCCGCCCCCGCCGTACCGGTGGACGCGCGCGGGGAGCGGCGGGTCAACCCCAAACGCGCGGCCAAGCTGGCCGCCCGCGCGGCGGCCAGGGTCACGCGGCGCGGCACGGCCGCGCAGGAGGCGCTGCGGCTCGAGATGGAGAAGAGCAAGGGCGAGGCGCGGGTGGACCGGCGCGAACGCGAGCGGGCGCTGGCCGAGCACCGGCGCGAGGTCGCCCGCCGCAAGCGCGTCGAGCGCCGCCGCGACCGCTGACCCCGCTCGCTCCCGTGCCATCGGCCCGCCGCGCCGCGGTCACGGCGTCGCCCGCGTCACGGCCGGCCGGGAGCGCCGTGCCGGGGCGCGCAACGCCGCGACGAGCGTGAGCAGCATGGTCGCGGCGGAGACGCCGGTGACGACGTGAAGACCGTTGTGGTAGCCGGACAGGGTCGCGGCGGCGCCGCTCGCCGATCCGCAGGAAGAGCAGGTACGACGCGGTGTAGGCGACGAATCCCGCGAAGATCATCCATCGGACCCCGAACCTCGAGATCAGCGTGCCGGGCCCGCGGCGCGATCGCCGCGATGAGCAGGCCGACGGGCAGGAAGGCCAGCGCCATCTGCATCGGCGACCAGCCGCGCAGCGACTGCAGATAGAGGCCTCCGATGAACTGGAAGCTCATGTAGGTGCCGAGGATCGCCGCCGCGACCAGGCTCGCGCCCACCAGCGCGCCGTTGCGCAACATGCCCAGGCGCAGCAGGGGCTGGGCCGTCCGGCGCTCGATGACGACGAAGGCCAGGAGCATCATGGAGGCGGTGAACATCCCCAGGGTGCGCGGCGACGTCCACCCCGCGGTGGGCGCCTCGACGATGCCGTAGACGAGCAGCAGCATCGCGGCCGTCACGGTGACGGCGCCGGCGAGGTCGAACGGGCCCCCGCGCCAGGCCGGGCGCGACGTCGCGCGGCACGAGCGACAGGGCGCCGGCGAACGCGATGAGCGCCACGGCGACCGGGAGCAGGAACGTCCAGCGCCAGCTGATCTCGGTGAGCGAGCCGCCCACGATGACGCCGGTCGAGTAGCCGACCGCGCCGCACGCGGTGTAGACGCCCAGCGCGCGGTTGCGCGGCGGGCCTTCGGCGAAGCCGGTGACGATGATGGACAGGCCGGCCGGGGCGGTGAACGCGGCGCCGACGCCCATGACGAACCGGGCGACGATCACGACCAGTCCCTCGCCGGTGACACCGCCGGCCAGCGATCCGGCGGCGAAGACGGCGACACCCGCGAGGAACATGCGGCGACGGCCCAGCAGGTCCGCCATGCGCCCGCCGAGCAGCGGGAAGCCGCCGAAGCCGAGAACGTACGCGCTCACGACCCACTGCACGGACTCGGTGGTCATCCCGAGGTCCGCCTGGATCGGCGGCACCGCGATGCCGACCATGATGTTGTCGAGCGCGTCGAGGAAGAACGCGGCGCAGACGCTGACGAGCAGGCCCCACTCGCGCAGCCCTCACGAGTTCCCTCCCGCGGGCGCCTTCGCCCCTGTGACCGGCAGTGACATGAACCCTCTCCCGAGCGCTCGCCGTGTTCCCTATAACCGTCTTCGCCGACTTAAGGGTTAGAAATGAGGCGCTGCAACCGGTCATCTATGATTGAGTGGTTAGAGTGAGCGGTGGTTGGAGGATGTCGCCATGGCCGAGGCCGACCCGCGTCCGTTCGCGCGGGAGCCCCTCGCGCTCGACCTGCTGAACACCCGGTGGAAGGAGCACGGCCGGCTGCACGACCTGCTCGACTCGCCCTCCGGCCTGCGCGTGTGGCTGGCCGGCCACGGGCTGGCGGACCGATTCGCCGCGGACGAGGAGTCGCTGGAGGCGGTCGTCCACGCGCGCGACGTGCTGGCCGCGCTGGCCGCCGGCCCCGGGGGACCCGCGGTCTACCGGCAGGCCGACGACGTCCTCGCGCGCGGCCGTGTCCGGCTCACCCTGACGGCGGAGGGACCCGGCGAGACGACGGAGTTCGACGACCCGGCATGGGGGGCGGCATGGACCGCCGTCCGCGACTACCTAAACCTGCTGGCCGCGGCTCCCGAGCGCATCCGCCTGTGCGCCCAGCCGGACTGCATCCGCTACTTTC
The DNA here is from genome assembly GCF_040675265.1 of Microbispora sp. NPDC049633. Taxonomy (NCBI): domain Bacteria; kingdom Bacillati; phylum Actinomycetota; class Actinomycetes; order Streptosporangiales; family Streptosporangiaceae; genus Microbispora; species Microbispora sp. NPDC049633. The sequence continues at coordinate 5,433 of NZ_JBFAOO010000172.1, read as the reverse complement.
TCGACACGTCCCGCAACGGCACCCGCCGCTGGTGCTCCATGTCCCTGTGCGGCAACCGGGTCAAGGCCGCCCGGCACTACGCGCGGGCCCGTGACACCGGCGTCTGAACCGGCCGCCCACGCGGCCCTGCTATGGAAAGGTCTCCGTCCATGTCCCGTGGCGCTCTGCCCGAGCACGTCGTCGAACTGCTCGCCCGCCCCAATCCCTGCGTCATCAGCACCGTCCGCCCGGACGGCGCGCCGGTCTCCGTGGCCACCTGGTATCTGTGGCAGGACGGCAGGGTTCTGGTGAACATGGACGCCGGTCGCAAGCGGCTGGGCTACCTGCGCCAAGACCCGCGGGTGTCGCTGACGGTGCTCGACTCCGACGGCTGGTACCGCCACGTCAGCCTGCAGGGACGGGTGGTGTCGCTGGAGGAGGACCCGGACCTGGAGGACATCGACCGCCTCGCCGTCCACTACACGGGTGAGCCGTACCCGAACCGCGAACGGCCGAGGGTGAGCGGCTGGATCAAGATCGACACCTGGCACGTGTGGGGGATGTCCTCCGGATCCTGAAGGCGGGCAGGCGGGGGCGTCGCGGAGACAGGGCGGCGGAAGGCCCCCGGGAAAGCCGCGAGCACGGCGGCGGAGCCGGCCCGTGCCCGGTCGGGAATCAGGGCGGGGACGGCGAGGTTGTCGCCGTCATGACGGCAGGGCTTAGGCTTGAGGCTCTCTGGGGGTTGGAGGTCCTCTCGTGCTGGTTGACTCGTTCGGCCGGGTCGCGACCGATTTGAGGGTGTCGCTGACCGACCGGTGCAACCTGCGGTGCGCGTACTGCATGCCGCCCGAGGGCCTCGACTGGCTGCCCAAGCCGGAGCTGCTCACCGGCGAGGAGATCGTCCGCCTGGTGACGGTCGGCGTGGAGCGGCTAGGCATCCGGGAGGTCCGCTTCACCGGTGGCGAGCCGCTGCTGCGGCGGGAACTCGTCGAGATCGTCACCGCGACCACCGCGCTGCGCCCGCGTCCCCAGGTGTCGCTGACGACCAACGGCATCGGTCTGGCCCGCCTCGCGGAGCCGCTCGCGCGGGCCGGTCTCGACCGCGTCAACGTCTCGCTGGACACGCTCGACCGTGACGTGTTCGTCCGGCTCGCGCACCGCGACCGGCTGCGCGACGTGCTGGACGGGCTCGCCGCGGCGACGGCGGCGGGGCTCACGCCGGTCAAGGTCAACGCGGTGCTGATGCGCGGCGTCAACGAGCACGAGGCCGTGCCGCTGCTGCGCCACTGCCTCGACCGGGGATACGAGCTGCGCTTCATCGAGCAGATGCCGCTCGACGCCCAGCACGGCTGGCGCCGCGACGACATGATCACGGCCGACGAGATCCTCGGGCTGCTTAAGGAGTCCTTCGACCTCACCGAGGACGACCCGCGCGAACGGGGCAGCGCCCCCGCCGAACTGTTCCTGGTCGACGGCGGCCCGCAGCGGGTGGGCGTGATCGGCTCGGTCACCCGGCCGTTCTGCGGCGCCTGCGACCGCGTCCGGATCACCGCCGACGGCCAGGTCCGCAACTGCCTGTTCGCCACCGAGGAGTCCGACCTGCGTACGGCGCTGCGCTCGGGCGCCTCCGACGAGGACCTGGCGGAGCGATGGGTCGCGGCGGTGCGGAGGAAGAAGGCCGGGCACGGCATCGACGACCCCGCGTTCCTCCAGCCGGCCCGTCCGATGTCGGCCATCGGCGGCTGACGGAGCCCCCGCAGACCCTGGAGCCCGCCGTGCGTCCTCGTCCCGAGACCGGCATCGAGACCGGAGCGGCGGCGTACGACGCCGTGATCCTGGCGGGGGGCCGGGCCGAGCGCCTCGGCGGGGCGGACAAGCCGGGCGCGCTCGTCGGCGGACTGCCTCTGGTCGAGCGCGTGGCGGCGGCGGTCCGCGACGCCCGCGCCGTCGTCGTGGTGGGCCCGCCGAGGGACATGCCGGGCGTGCTGTTCACCCGTGAGGACCCGCCGGGCGGCGGGCCCGTTCCGGCGCTGCGTGCCGGGCTCGCCGAGGTGACCTCCCCGCTGGTCGTCCTGCTCGCCGCCGACCTGCCGTTCGTCGCCGCCGGTCACGTCGGGGCGCTCCTGGCGGCCGTGCCCGAGGACGGCGCGGGCGCGGTGCTCGTGGACGACGAGGGCCGTGAGCAGTGGCTCACCGGGGCGTGGCGGACGGCGGCGCTGCGGGCGGCGCTCGGCGCATACCGGGGGCGGTCGCTGCGCGGGCTGCTCGGCCCGCTGGCGCCGGTGCCCGTGCGCCCGCCGGTGGCGCCGGGCGAGATCCCGCCGTGGTTCGATTGCGACACCGTCGACGATCTCCGCGCGGCCCGCGAACGGGCCGTCGGACATGGGGTGAAGGGAACGCGCGTGAACGTGCTGGAGGAATGGACGGCGCTGGTCTGCCGTGAGCTGGGCATCGACCCCGCCCGGGTGGACCGGACCGCGGTGCTCGACCTGACCAGGGACGTGGCGCACGGCGTGGCGCGGCCGGCCGCCCCGTTGACCGCCTACCTGCTGGGGCTGGCGCAGGGGGCCGGCACCGCGCCGCCGGACGTGGTGGAGCGGCTGTCCCGGATGGCGAAGGACTGGGCGCGGGCGACCGCGGAGGCGCCCGCGACTCCTGACACGCGTGCTCCTGACACCCCCGGCTCCTGACAACTGCCGCCACGGCCCCGGCGCGCCGCAGGAGGGGAAGAGCGGGCACCGGGGGCCGTTCGGCGGAAGGGCCGTCTCCTAGGGAAGACGACCGCGACGGCCGGTCCGTGAGGTCCGTGCAAAGGTCTTGGAAAAAGGGCGACGCCGGGTGGTTACGGGGGCAAACCACCCGGCGCCGCTTCATCGGCGTTCCGACGGGGGCCCGGAACGCCGGCACCAGCGCTCCGACGGGGGACCAGAGCGCTTGGCTAAACTGTACACCTCCAACCCATGGGTTGCGTCAAGACTTTGTCACGACCCGATCTCGCGTCGATGGCGTGGTATCTCGCTTTGGTCAGGTGAGGTAAAGCCGGGGGGCGGAGGAGGCTCGTGACCTCTCTGATTGGCCCCGATTACGGCAAGGTATGGCAAAAGAACGGCCGCCGCGACGAACAGGGCCTTGACGGGCCAGGGGGCCGGTACCGCCACCGCCAGGATCAGGCAGACGAGCCGGATGCCCATCTTGATGAGGTAACTGATCTCCCGCTTGCGCACGTCGTCGGTCAGCGACGGCTGGGCGTCCGTCACCTGGTGAACGACCGGGCGGTCTTTTCTCAACCAGCGCCATGGATTCACGGTTTCCACGGTAGACCCCGGGTGAGGCGGGGTGACGCCCGCACGGCGCTACGATCACGCGACAGGCACAGGCACAGGCAGGAGGACGTGATGTCGGATCGCACCTACCGGGTGACCGAGATAGTGGGCACTTCGGCCGAGAGCGTCGACCAGGCCATCCGCAACGGCGTCAGGCGGGCCGCCCAGACGCTGCGGCACCTGGACTGGTTCGAGGTGACCGAAGTGCGCGGGCACATCGTGGACGGCGAGGTGGCCCACTTCCAGGTCGGCATGAAGGTGGGCTTCCGCCTGGAGGACGCCGAATGAGGCGATGCGCGGTCCCGGCAGCCTGGTGATGCCGGAACCGCTCGACGGGATCGTCGAGACCGCCGTCGACCAAGTTCGTGCGCGGCTCGCGACCCCGCCGGGTGCGGTGACTCCTAGCTGGCCTGGCTGACCGTCGACATGTTGAAGTCGGGCACGCGGACCGGTGGCATGACGGCGCGGGTGAACCAGTCGTTCCACTCGCGCGGCAGTGTCTGCTCGCTCGCGCCCACCTCCGTGAGGCGGCCGAGCAGGTCCACCGGCGACTCGTTGAACCGGAAGTTGTTCACCTCGCCCACGACCTCGCCGTTCTCGACGAGGTAGACGCCGTCCCTGGTCAGCCCGGTCAGGAGCAGCGACTGCGGGTCGACCTCGCGGATGTACCACAGGCAGGTCAGCAGCAGGCCCCGCTCGGTCGAGGCGATCATCTCCTCCAGCGAGCGGCCGCCCTCGGGCCCCGTCATGATCAGGTTGTCGATCTGCGGGGTGGTGGCGAGACCGGTCAGCTCGGCCGAGTGCCGGGTCTGCACGAGGTTGGCCAGGGTGCCGTCGCTGATCCACTCGGTGCGGGTCAGGGGCAGGCCGTTGTCGAAGACCGACTGCTCCCGGCCGGAGGAGTGGGCGACGACGAAGGGCGCGCACTCGACGCCGGCCCGCGCGGGGTCGCTGTGCAGCGAGATCGGCAGCGGTGACAGCCGCTCGCCCACCCGGGTGCCGCCGCCGGGCCGGGAGAACACCGTGCGGCCGTCGGAGGCGTCCCGCGCGCCCGCCGCCCAGTACAGGTAGATCAGCAGGTCGGAGACCGCGGTCGCGGGCAGGAGCGTCTCGTAGCGGCCCGGCTCCAGGCTGATCCGCCGCTTCGCCCAGCCCAGCCGCCGGGTGAGCGTCTCGTCCAGGGCGGCCACGTCCACGTCGGAGAAGTCGCGGGTGGCCACACCCGTCCACGCCGAACTCGACATGTCCGCCGACTTGGCGTTCAGTTCGAGCCGCCCGGTCGGCTGGTCGTGGCGCAGTCGCAGGCCGGTGGACGAGCCGACGAACGTCGAGGTCACGATGTGTTCCGCGAAGCCGTACAGCCTGCGGCCGGAGGCGTCGGCGGCGGCGAACGCCTCGCCGAGCGCGGGGGCGAAGTCCCTGAACACGTCTACGGAGGTCGGCTCCACCGGGCGCTCCCAGCCCTCGCCGGCGGTTCCCTCCACCAGCGCCCGGGCGTCCTCCGACGGCCGGGCCTCCCGCGCGGCGCGGTCGGCCTCGGCCACCACGTCCGCGAGCTGGTCGGCGCGTACGGCGGAGCGCGAGACGACTCCCACCCCGGCGCCCACGACGGAGATCACGGTGAGCCGGGACGAGCGCGCGACCCCGTTGGTCGTCAGCGTGTTGCCGGCGAAGCGCAGATTGGCGGTCGAGCCCTCGTCCGCGATGACGACGCAGCCGTCGGCCCCGCTCAGCGCGAGCGCCCGCTCCACCGTCTCCTGCGGTGTGGTCACCCCGTCGCTCACTTGCCACCCTCCTGGACGGTGTTGAGGATCCGTACGCCGCGGAACAGCGCCGCGGGGGCGCCGTGGCTGACCGGCGCGACCTGGCCCGGCTGGCCCTTGCCGCAGTTGAAGGCGCCGCCGAGCACGTACGTCTGCGGACCGCCGACGGCCTCCATGGAGCGCCAGAAGTCCGTGGTGGTCGCCTGGTAGGCCACGTCGCGCAGCTGCCCGGCCAGCCGGCCGTTCTCGATCCTGTAGAAACGCTGGCCCGTGAACTGGAAGTTGTCAAGATTGAGTTGGGACATGATCTCCACGCCTTGATCAAATCCTAACTCTGAGCAGGTCATCCCAACTAAAGCGGCTACGGA
>NZ_JBFAOO010000171.1:0-15894 GCF_040675265.1 Microbispora sp. NPDC049633 | reverse complement strand
CGCCGGGCGTGGAGAGCACGTTCGCCTTCCTGGTCAGGGACGCCGACGGCACGCCGCTGCCCGGCGCGAGCGTCCTGGTGACCGGGCACGGCTGGCCCGCCCAGACGTCCACCGGGGCCGACGGCCGCGCGGTGATCACGATGGTCGGGGACACCCCGGAGTCGATCAGCGGGGTGACGGTCCGGCCGCGCTCCGGCTACTGGAGCGTGCACATCGACCGCCCGGCCCTGTCCACGACCCGGGACAACCTGATCGAGCCGACGCGCCTGTCGGATACCTTCGACGGCTTCCCCGGCAAGCAGGTCTTCGGCTGGGGCCAGCAGGCGATGAACCTCGACCGCCTGCCGCCCACGCTGCGCGGGGCGGGGGTCAGGATCGCCGTCGTCGACTCGGGGGCCGACGTGCGGCATCCCGACCTGCGTGAGCGCGTCCGTGCCGGGATCGACCTCGTGGGCGGCGAGCCGGACGGCTGGTCCGTCGACGCCGCCTACCACGGCTCCCACTGCGCGGCCGTCGTCTCCGGCGCGGACGACGGCCGCGGCGTCGTCGGCTTCGCCGTCGAGGCCGAGGTGCACGCGTGCAAGATCTTCCCGGGCGGGCGGTTCAGCGACCTCATCGAGGCGCTCGACTACTGCGTCGAGCAGCGGATCGACGTGGTCAACCTGAGCCTGGCGAGCAGGCACCACTCCCCGCTCGTCGCCGCGAAGATCGAGCAGGCGCGCGAGGCGGGCGTGGCGTGCGTGGTGGCCGCCGGCAACGACGGGGGACCGGTCGGCTTCCCCGGCACCCTGCCCGGCGTGCTGACCGTCGCGGCCGTCGGCAAGGCCGACGCGTTCCCGCCCGGCACCGCGCACGAGGCCGAGATCCGCGGGCCGATGACCGGCGACGGCTACTTCTCGCCGCGCTTCACCTGTCACGGCCCCGAGGTCGACGTGTGCGCCCCGGGCGTGGCCGTCCTGTCGGCGGTGCCGCCGGACGGGTACGCCGCGCTGGACGGCACCTCGATGGCCGCGCCGCACGTCGCAGGCCTGGCGGCGCTGGTGCTCGCGCACCACGGCGACTTCCGGGGTCCCTACATCGGGCGGGACGCGCGGCGGGTCGACCATCTCTTCCACATCATCAGGTCGAGTTGCGTCCCGCTGAACCTCGGCGATCTCCACCGCACCGGCGCGGGCATGCCGAACGCGCTGCGCGCGCTCGCGCCGGCTCTCGCGCAGATCACCCCCGAGCCGGTCGAGGCGGACACCCTGCTCGGGCAGCTGACGGCCGAGATGACCGGTGCGGGACTGCTCGTGCCGGATGCCTGGGGGCCGGGCGGCGACTGCGACTCCGGCCAGGCGGGCCCGGGGGTGCCTGCCGGCATGGCGCCGCAGGCGGCGTACAGCGGGGGCACGACGCCCAACGGGCCGGTGCCCATGGGTCTAGTGCCCGGCGGTCTCGTGCCCGGCGGCTCGCGCGGACGGGCCGCCGCGGCCGGTGGCGTCCCGGCGGCCGACCAGGGCGACGCCGGCGGCTCCGGGCCGGGGGCCAAGCGAAGGGGAACGCCCGCGCGGCGGCCGTACGCGCCTGGTTCCGGCGGGGGCCGCGCACCGGACGGCGCGGCCGGTGACGTTCCCGCCGGCCCGCGCACGGCGAACGGCACTCCGGTCGCGGGGGCGGGCCAGGCCGCGTGCGAGCAGGCGGCGATGGCCTGGCTGAGGGAGGAGATGCGGGCCGCGGGGCTCCTCGGCGAGGACCCGGCCGGCCCGGCGGAATGAGGACGTGCGGCCGGACTCCGGGGGCTCGCCGCGGAGCCCCCGGGATCCGGCTTCACCGGCGGGCCCGTCCCCCGCGCTCCGGCCCCGGCGGGCGCAGGCCGCCGCCGGACCCGGGCCGGGGTCTCAGTACGACTCGTAGGCGGGGCCCGCGAGCTGGGCCACGTCCTCCGCACCGTCCCCGATGAGTTTCGCCCCCAGGTCGGCGAGGGCCCGTCCGGCCGCGAGCTCGTCGCCGATTTCCGGCACGGGCCGGTCGGCAGGGTTGCGGCGGGCTCGGCCGACGCTCTCGTGGCGTCGTCCCGCGGGCGTGTACAGCACGGCGGTCGCGGTGGTGACGTCGTCGTTGTCGTCCTCGTTCACGAAGATCTCGACGGTCCAGCGCTTCGATTCCATGTCGGACCACCTCCAGGACTCCAGCATCCCTCCCGGCCCGACGGTCCCGGCATCGGCCCCGGGAATGAGGACCTGCGGCCCTGGGGCGCCGTCGCCGCGGATGGTGACATGGAGAGGCCAGGTGAGGAAGGCACAGGCCGGGAAGGAGCGTCCATGTCCGGCTCGATCATCGTCGGCACCGACGGCTCGCCCGCCGCGACGGCCGCCGTCCGGTGGGCCGCGGACGACGCCGCCCGCCGCGGCTGCCCGCTGCGCTTCGTCTCCGTCGTGGACCACTGGGCGTACGGCATCCCCAAGTTCCCCGTCTCCGGCGGCGACCCGCTCACCTCCCACGCCGAGCGGGCCCTGTCCGCGGCGGAGGCGGTGGCCCGCGAGCGGCAGCCGGACGTGAAGATCAGTACGGAGATCATCGAGGGCATCCCCGCCCGGGTCCTGCGCGACAAGGCCAGGGAGGCCGTCGAGATCGTGCTCGGCAGCCGGGGACTCGGCGGCTTCGCCGGCATCGTCGTCGGGTCGGTCAGCACCCACGTCGCCGGTCACGCACCCTGCCCGGTCGTCGTCGTACGGCCCGGGTGGAGCGGCGGCAGGGGGGAGATCGTGGTGGGCGTGGACGACTCGCCCGAGTGCGAGCCCGCCCTGGCGTACGCCTTCGAGCAGGCCAGGGCGCACGGCGACGCGCTGCGGGCCGTGCACGCGTGGCAGTTGCCCGCCCACCCGCTCGCGCCCGAGATCACCTACGACGTGGAGGAGGTGCGCGAGGCCCACCGGCGCGTGAGCCGGGAGAAGCTGGCGGACCCGCGCGGGCGGTGTCCCGAGGTGCCGGTGCGCGAGGAGATCGTCTACGGGCACCCGGTCGACGCGCTCGTCCAGGCCTCGCGCGGGGCGGGCCTGCTCGTGGTCGGTTCCCACGGCCGGGGCGCGCTGGGCTCGGCGATGCTCGGCTCGGTCAGCCGGGGAGTGCTGCACCACGCCGAGTGCCCGGTCGCCGTCGTGCGGTCCCCGTCGTCGTCCCGAGCGGGGTCCACCTGAGCGGGGTCCACCTGAGCGGGGCCGGGTGGCGGGCGCCGAGCCGTCAGGGTGCGCTCCGGGGACGCGCTCCGGGCCGGGGGACACGACCGGGGCCCGTCCCCGCGGCGTGGACGGGCCCGGCGTGGGCGGCCTCAGCTCTGCGGCCGCCCGGCTCCCGGCTTCTCGATCGGGATTCGCCTGCGCTCCTCCCGCTCCTCGGCGAGCCGCACGCTCACCTCGAGGATCCCCTTGTCGTAGGTGGCCTTCACGTCGTTCTCGTCCACGTTCTGCGGCAGCACGATCGACCGGGTGAAGGCTCCGTACCGGAACTCGGTGCGGTGCGCCTGCCGCTCCTCGTGGCGCCGTTCCGCGTGGATGGTCAGCACCCCGTTCGACACGCTGATCTCCACGTCCTTGTCCGGGTCGATCCCGGGCAGTTCGGCGCGCAGCACGTACCGGTCGTCCTTGACGTAGTCCTCAAGCCGCATCTGCTGCCCGGCCATGGGCCGCAGCGCGGCCATCGGCGCCTCCAGCAGGTCGAACAGGTCGGGAACGAGACCTCTGGACTCCCGTCGCATCGGAACGCTCATGCCTGTCACCTCCATCCGGCAGAACTCATCATGGAAGAAATACCCGGCACGAATCGGACAAATCGCCACAGTAGGGCCACCGCCGTACTCGTGATGCAGGATGGTGATCATGCTGCCAGAACGGATCTATCACGGCACCGGTCCCGGCCCGATCACTCCGGACGGGTGCGCGGTCGACTACTACGCGACGCTCACGCCCGACGGCGAACCCGAGATCGTCCACGCCGCGATACCCGAGGGCGCGGCGATCCTCGAACTCGGCGCGGGGGCGGGCCGGATCACCCACGCCCTTGTCGCGCTCGGCCACGAGGTGGTGGCCGTGGACGAGTCGCCCGAGATGCTCGCGCGTGTCCAGGGGGCGGAGACGGTTCTGTCCCGCATCCAGGATCTGTCCCTGTCCCGGCGGTTCGACGTGGTCCTGTTGATGTCGTACGTGATCGACACCGCCGACGACGACCTGTGCCGGGCGTTCCTGCGGACCTGCCGCCGTCACGTCGCGCCGGACGGGTGCGTGATCCTCCAACGCCAGCTGCCCGAGTGGTACGACACGGTGGGGCCGTGGGAGAGGCGCGGCGACGGACGGGTGGTCCGGATGACGGACGTGAGCCGCCCCGGGCCGGATCTGCTCGACGCGACGATGGAGTACGTCGTGGGGGACCGGCGATGGACGCACACGTTCGTCAGCAGGCGCCGTACCGACGACCGGTTCGGGGAACTGCTGCGCGAGGCCGGGCTCACGATGGAGGGTTTCCTCGGCGGCGATCGCCGATGGGTGCGGGCGGCGCCGGCGTGACGCGGCCCGAGATGAAGGGAGTGCGCGATGAGATTCGTACGCGAAGGCGAGATCAAGGCCACCCGGCCGGGACCGGACAGGTTCACCGACGGCGTGTGGGAGGCGGAGACGCTGAAGGAGGTGGAGCCGGACGGCCTGCGCGCCCAGCGTTTCTCCTATGACCCGCAGGCCCGTTCGGGCTGGCACACCCACGATGGGGAGCAGGCGCTGTACGTGCTGTCGGGACGCGGGGTGGTGACGCGCTGGGGCGAGACCAAGGGCACGCCCATCGGGCCGGGCGACTGGGTCCACGTCCAGCCGGGCGAGAAGCACTGGCACGGCGCCGTCGACGACGACACGCTGGTGCACATCGCCGTCACGGCGAGCGGCAAGACCCACTGGCACGGGCCGGTGACCGACGAGGAGTACCGCGCCGGCCTGGGCTGAGCACGGTCTCCGTGGTTTCGGTCCGCCTGGCGCGGTGAATACGGCCGGACGTGTTTCGGCGGGCGCCGACCGGTGAGAACTGCCCGGATGAACACGCGATTCGACTACCCGGAGCCGCCCGTCCCGGCCTTCCTCTTCGATCTCGACGGCACTTTGATCGACAGCGTCTACCAGCACGTCATCGCCTGGCGCACCGCTCTTCGCGGGGTCGGCATCGATCTGTCGGTGTGGCGCGTCCACCGCCGGATCGGCATGAGCGGCGGCCTGCTCGTCAACGCGCTGCTGCGGGAGATCGGCGTCTCGCTGAGCGACGAGCAGATCGAGGACCTGCAGCAGGCGCACGCCGAGGCGTACCTGGAGCAGGTCGACTCGGTGCGCCCGCTGCCGGGCGCGGTCGAGCTGCTGCGGCGGCTGTCCGACAACGACGTCCGCTGGGCGATCGCGACCAGCAGCCGGGCCGACACCGCCCGGCACGCGCTGGACATGCTCGAACTGCCGCCCGACGTGCCGCTCGTCCACCGCGACCAGGTGCGCCGGGCCAAACCCGACCCGGACCTGTTCCTCGCGGGCGCCGCGCTGCTGGGCGTCGAGCCGAGGTTCACCCTGGCCGTCGGCGACAGCGTGTGGGACATGCTGGCCGCGCGGCGCGCGGACGCGCTGGGCGTCGGGCTGCTGTCCGGCGGCTACGGCAGGGACGAGCTGGAGCGCGCCGGTGCCTTCCGCGTGTACGCCGACCCCGCCGAGCTGCTGACGCGGCTCGACGAGGTCGGCGTGCGCATCCGTTCCTGACAGCCGTGACTCGCGGACGACCTCGTGGACGACGGGCGTGCGGGTCCGTTCCGGGGCGGTTCAGCCCGTGACGATGACGAGGCCGGCCCGGGAGCGCACGTCGTGGCGGGCGTAGTACCGCTCCTCCTGCTCGGCCCAGCGCCGCCAGTGGGGGGCGTACACCTCGCCGTCGCGGGCGAGCGCCCGCGCCCGCCGGACCTCCTCGGCGGCCTCCAGCCACACCAGCCCGCTCAGGTACGGCCCCGCCTCGCGGGCGCCGCAGCCCACGCCCTCGACGGCCAGGACGCGGGTGCCGGCCGCGCGGGCGGGCCGCGTGCGCAGCCAGCGCGCGACCGCGGCGGGATCGGGGGTCACGCGCGCCGAGCCTAACGGAGCACCGGCGTGCCGAATCCCGTCACCCCTGGTGGGGACTGACTCCCGCCAGGGACAGGCCGAGCAGCCGCTGCGCGTCGGCGGCGGGGTCCGGGTGGTGTTCCGTGGCCAGGGCGATGCCGGTGATCAGGGCGAGCAGGTCGGCGATGGTCACGCCCGGTGCGAGCGCGCCGTCCCCGGCCGCGCGGCGCACCAGCGGATCGCCCGCCTCGGTGAGCTGCGCCGAGCAGCAGTGGTCGTGCGCCGCGCCGGGGCCGGCCGCCCGGTCGCGGGTCAGCGCGATCGCCAGCCCCCGGATGGTCGCGGCGTCCGCGAGGACGGCGCTCAGCCATTCCAGCAGCGCGGCCCGGGTGTCGGCCCTGCCGGTCAGCTCGCCGGCGTGGGCGCACAGGGCCTCGACCCGTTCGCGGAAGACCGCCTCCAGCAGCGACTGGCGATCGGGAAAGTGCCGGCGCACGGTGGCCGATCCGACTCCCGCGGTGCGGGCGATCTGCTCCAAGGACGCGTCGGGGCCCTCCGCGGCGATCGCCTCCTTGGCCACGGCGAGCAGGCGCGCGTAGTTGCGCCGGGCGTCCGCACGCTGGACGGGCATGCTGTCACCTCATCGGTTGCTAAGTGGTGGGGCCCGCCGTATTGTACCGAAGCATAAACGGCGGGCCCCGCCGTTTCTTGCGCTCGCCCCGGGAGGGCCTCATGGCAATCGATTCCGCACCCGTTCTGGTCACCGGCGCCACCGGACAACAGGGGGGCGCCACCGCCCGTGCCCTGCTGGCGAACGGCGTGCCCGTCCGCGCGCTGGTCCGCGACCCCGCAGCCGAACGGTCGAGGGCGATCGAAGCGCTCGGCGCCGAGCTGGTCACCGGCGACCTCCTCGACCGCGAGTCCGTGACCAGGGCCGCGCGCGGAGCCCGGGCCGTCTTCTCGGTGCAGATGCCGGCGTTGCGGGCCGGCGCCTTCGACTTCGAGGGCGAGCTGGTCCAGGCCGTCAACCTGGTCGAAGGCGCGCTGGCCGCGGGCGTGTCGCAGTTCGTGCACACGTCCGCCTCCGGAGCGGGTCGGCACACCGAGGCGCCCGGCTGGGCGGAAGGCCGCTGGGCGTCGCTGGAGCCGGTCCTCGGCGCCAAGGCCGCCGCCCAGGATCGCGTGCGTGAGGCGGGCTTCACGCACTGGACGATCATCAAGCCGGGCTTCTTCATGGAGAACTTCCTCCCGTCCGCGGCGTACCTGCTTCCCCGCGGCGTCGAGGGGGGCATCGTGACCGTGCTGAAGCCCGGCACCCGGCTCTCCCTCGTCGCGGTCCACGACATCGGCGCCGCGGCCGCCGCGGCCTTCGCGGAACCGGGGCGGTTCCACGGCGTCGAGCTGGAACTGGCCAGTGACCACCGGACGATGAGAGAGATCGCCGCGGTCCTCTCCCGGGCTCTGGGCACCGAGCTGACCGCGCCCGACATGACCGCGGAGGAGGCGGTCGCCGCGGGGATGCCGGGCTACGGCGTCGCTGTACACGAATTCATCGACGTGGCCGGTCAGCCCGCCCGTCCGGAGTACGCGCGGGCCCTCGGCATCCCGCTCACGACCTTCGAGGACTGGGCGCACGAGCACCTGCGGGCCGTGGCCTGACGCTCACCGGGACGGGCGGGAATGGGCGCGCAGCGGCCCGGAGGGGCCGTCCGGTCCCTCCGGGCCGCTCGTGGAAGCCCTTGCCCGCCCTCGCTACACGCCGGCGCGGGTGGGACGGCGGATGTCGCTGCTCTGCTCCTGCCACTCGGGGGTCTCCTGCCCCTTCTCCTGGGCCATCTCCTCCATTCGCAGGGCGATCCCCATCGCGAAGAAGGTCGGCGCCCACTCGCCGACGAACAACGCCCAGCGGTCGGCGCGTTCGATGCCGGCCGCCTCGTACTTGTTCGAGACGACCCATGAGGCGATCGACATGCCGATTGACCCCAGAGCGGCGCTGTACATGTGATTGGAGCGCAGTCCCATCTTGTGGAGTGTCCTGATCATGCGTGTCCCCCTTGTGGTGATTTGCCCCGATTCGGGGAGTACCCGGCCTGTCCTCCCGTAACCCGGCTCGCCCCATGACGCCGTGCGATACTCGCGACCGCGCATGAGGTGAGGGCGGCTGGGTAGCCGTGCAGCCGGACCAGGAGGAAAGTCATGGAAGTTCTGGGCATCGACATCGGCGGCTCGGGGATCAAGGGCGCCACGGTGGACACGGCCGCCGGCGTGCTCACCCGGGAGCGCCTGCGCATCCCGACGCCGCGGCCCGCCGTGCCGGGGGCCGTCGCCCAGGCCGTACGCGAGATCGCGGAGCACTTCTCCTGGACCGGCCCGATGGGCGTCACCTTCCCCGGAGTGGTCCTCGACGGGGTCATCAGGACGGCGGCCAACGTGGACAGGTCGTGGATCGGGGTGAAGGGCGCCGACCTGTTCGGCGAGCAGGCGATCGTGCTCAACGACGCGGACGCGGCCGGCGTCGCCGAGATGACCTTCGGCGCGGGCCGCGACCGGCGCGGGGTCGTGCTCATGCTGACCTTCGGCACCGGCATCGGCAGCGCGCTCTTCGTAGACGGCGCGCTCGTGCCCAACACCGAGTTCGGCCACGTCGAGATCCGCGGCAAGGAGGCCGAGCACCGCGCCTCCGACCGGGTGCGCGAGGAGGAGGACCTGGGCTGGGAGAAGTGGGCCGGGCGTGTGGAGGAGTACCTCCGGCACATGCGGGACCTGCTGTCGCCCACTTTGATCCTGGTCGGCGGGGGCGTGAGCAAGAAGGCGGACAAGTTCCTGCCGTACGTCGACCTCGGGGACACCCCGGTGATGCCCGCCGTGCTCCGGAACGAGGCCGGGATCATCGGCGCGGCGATGGCGGCGGCGGGGGCGGCGCGCGTCTCCTGAGCGATAGATCTCCCTTATTCCTACCTGGACAGCGGGTAATTTCGCTGCCATGATGATCCCATGAACCCCTCGGGGAGGTTGACCCAGCGCCGGCACATCGACCTGCTGCGCGTCTGCGCCGCCGCCTGTTGACGACCGCGGTCACCGCCGTCCGGTACGCCACGAGGCAAGGAGAGGGCATGTCCCACCAGAACGTGATCGACTTTGTGGAGCGCAGGCGCGAGCAGGGCCATGAGCCCCCCGATCTCGGGCAGGGATCCGTGCTCGGCGTGCTGCCGGTGCCGGAGACCGGCGCCGTGCTGATGATCGTGGGCTACCTGGTGCCCGCCGGGGGCTCGGCGGTCGCGCCGGAGGCGGCGGTCGCGCGGGAGCGTACGGCCGTGGCCCCGCCGCCCAGGCGGGCGGTCACCGCCGAGGAGGAGGAGCTGGTCCTGGACCGGGCCGCGCGGGTGGTCCGGGTCGGCGGCGAGGAGATCGAGCTCACCTTCCGGGAGTTCGAGCTGCTCGACTACCTCAGCTCGGCGCCCGGCCGGGTCTACAACCGCCGCCAGCTCATGGCGGCCGTCTGGGACAGGTACGACGACGAGGGCGGCCGTACGGTCGACGTGCACGTTCTGCGGCTGCGCCGCAAGCTGGGCCGGCACGCGGGCCGCATCGTCACGGTCCGCAACGTGGGGTACAAGTACCAGCCGCCGCGCCGCCCCTGACCCGCCCCGGAAGGGCCGCCGGAAAAACGGCTGGCAGATCGGCGGGGGGCGTTGCCTATCCTTGAGCATGGAATGAACACGCTCGCCGATCTCCAGGCCCGCCTTCCCGACCTGATGCTGCGCGACCGGCGCAGGCTGCGCCGCCGTCTCGACGGCATGCGCCGGGTCCGCGACCGCGCCGCCCGCCAGTCCGTCGTCGAGGAGATCGCGGGGGACGTGGAGGCCGCGGAACGCCGCGTGGCCGCGCGCCGCGCGGCCGTCCCCGCCCTCCAATACCCTCCCGAGCTGCCGGTCAGCCGGCACAAGGACGACCTGCTCGCGGCCATCAGGGACCACCAGGTCGTGATCGTGGCCGGCGAGACCGGCTCGGGGAAGACCACCCAGATCCCCAAGATCTGCCTGGAGCTCGGCCGGGGGGTCCACGGGCTCATCGGCCACACCCAGCCGCGCCGCATCGCCGCCCGCACGGTCGCCGAGCGCATCGCCGAGGAGCTGTCGATCGAGCTGGGGGAGGCGGTCGGCTACAAGGTCCGCTTCACCGACCACTCCAGCGACGGGACCCTGGTCAAGCTCATGACCGACGGCATCCTGCTCGCCGAGATGCAGACCGACCCGCTCCTGCTGCAGTACGACACGCTGATCATCGACGAGGCGCACGAGCGCAGCCTCAACATCGACTTCATCCTCGGCTATCTCAAGCAGCTCCTCCCCAAACGGCCCGACCTCAAGGTCGTCATCACCTCGGCGACCATCGACCCCGAGCGGTTCGCCCGGCACTTCGCCGGACCCGGCGGGGAGCCGGCGCCCGTGATCGAGGTGTCCGGGCGCACCTACCCGGTCGAGGTGCGCTACCGCCCGGTCGACGAGGACGACGACCAG
Organism: Microbispora sp. NPDC049633; assembly: GCF_040675265.1. NCBI lineage: Bacteria > Bacillati > Actinomycetota > Actinomycetes > Streptosporangiales > Streptosporangiaceae > Microbispora > Microbispora sp. NPDC049633. The sequence goes on along the minus strand of NZ_JBFAOO010000171.1, from coordinate 5,285 downwards.
ACCCAGGCCATCGTCGACGCCGTCGACGAGCTGTGCGCCGAGGGGCCGGGCGACATCCTGGTCTTCCTCAGCGGCGAGCGGGAGATCCGCGACACCGCCGACGCGCTCAAGGGCCGTCCCGAGGAGGTCCTGCCGCTGTACGCGCGGCTGTCGGCCGCCGAGCAGCACCGGGTCTTCCAGTCCCACCGGGGCCGGCGGATCGTGCTGGCCACCAACGTCGCAGAGACCTCGCTGACCGTTCCCGGCATCAAGTACGTGGTCGACCCGGGCACGGCGCGGATCTCCCGCTACAGCCATCGGCTGAAGGTCCAGCGGCTGCCGATCGAGCCGATCTCCCAGGCGTCGGCCAACCAGCGCAAGGGCCGCTGCGGCCGTACGTCGGACGGCGTGTGCATCCGGCTCTACTCCGAGGAGGACTTCCTCTCCCGGCCGGAGTTCACCGACCCGGAGATCCTCCGTACGAACCTGGCGAGCGTCATCCTGCAGATGACCTCGCTCGGCCTGGGGGACATCGCGGCGTTTCCGTTCGTGGAGCCGCCGGACGGCCGTCAGGTCAGGGACGGCGTCAACCTGCTGATCGAGCTCGGCGCCCTCGCGGACAAGGGCGCGGCCCGGGAGGCCGGGAAGGGGACACAGCTCACGCCGCTCGGCCGCAAGCTGGCCCAGCTCCCGGTGGACCCCCGCCTCGCCCGGATGGTGCTCGAAGCCGACAAGAACGGCTGCGCCCGCGAGGTGATGATCATCGCTGCCGCGCTGTCGATCCAGGACCCGCGCGAGCGGCCGGCCGACAAGCAGCAGGCGGCCGACGAGAAGCACCGCCGCTTCGCCGACAAGGAGTCCGACTTCCTGACCTACCTCAACCTCTGGAACTACCTGCGCGACAAGCAGAAGGAGCTGTCGTCCAGCGCGTTCCGGCGGCTGTGCAAGGCGGAGTTCCTCAACTACCTGCGCGTGCGGGAATGGCAGGACATCGACAGCCAGCTCCGTCAGGTGGCCAGGACGCTGAACGTCGTGCCGAACAGCGCGCCCGCCGATCCCCAGCGCGTGCACCAGTCGCTGCTGGCCGGCCTGCTGTCGCACATCGGCGTCAAGGACGTCGTCGACAAGCGCAGGCAGGAGGGCCGCCGGCCGATCACGGAGTACATCGGCGCCCGCAACGCCCGCTTCGCGATCTTCCCCGGCTCGGCCCTGGCCAAGGCGCAGCCGCAGTGGGTGATGTCGGCCGAGCTGGTCGAGACCTCCCGGCTGTGGGCCCGGGTCAACGCCAAGATCGAGCCGGACTGGATCGAGCCCCTCGCGCAGCACCTGGTCAAGCGCACCTACAGCGAGCCGCACTGGGAGAAGGACCAGGCCGCCGTGGTCGCGCTGGAGAAGGTCACGTTGTACGGCGTGCCGATCGTGACCGAGCGCAAAGTCAACTACGGCCGCATCGACCCCGAGCTGAGCCGGGAGCTGTTCATCCGGCACGCGCTGGTCGACGGCGACTGGCGCACCCACCACAAGTTCTTCCACGAGAACCGCAAGCTGCTGGAGGAGGTCGAGCGGCTGGAGGAGAAGGCCCGCCGCCGCGACATCCTCGTGGACGACGAGACGCTGTTCGACTTCTACGACCGGCGGATCCCGGCCGACGTGGTCTCCGGCAGGCACTTCGACAGCTGGTGGAAGAAGACGTCGCGGGACGAGCCCGACCTGCTGACGTTCTCGCCGGAGATGCTGGTCAACGACAGCGCCGGGGTCAGCGCCGGGGACTACCCGGACGCCTGGCGGCAGAACGGCCAGCGGATGCGGCTGACCTACCGCTTCGAGCCCGGCGCGGTGGAGACGGGCGAGGCGGACGGCGTGACCGTCCACATCCCGCTGGCCGTGCTCAACCAGGTCGACCCGACCGGGTTCGACTGGCAGATCCCCGGCCTGCGCGAGGACCTCGTCACCGCGCTCATCCGGTCGCTGCCGAAGAACCTGCGCCGCAACTTCGTGCCCGCCCCCAATTACGCCAAGGCCGTGCTGGAACGCGTACGGCCCGGCGGCGAGCCGCTCCTCGAGGCGCTGGAGCGCGAGCTGCGGGTGCTGACCGGGGTGGAGGTGCCGCGCGACGCGTGGGCCCTCGACCAGCTCCCCGCCCATCTGCGGATCACCTACCGGGTGATCGACGACCGCAAGCGGACGGTGGACGAGGACAAGGACCTGGAGGCGCTCAAGCGGCGGCTCGCGCCCAAGCTGCGCGCCACCTTGTCCAAGGCCGCCGACGATCTCGAACGCGACGGCCTGCACGGGTGGACGATCGGCACGCTGCCGAAGGTGTTCGAGCAGGGCAGACTGCGCGCCTACCCGGCCCTGGTGGACAAGGGCACGAGCGTCGCCGTGCGGATGTTCGAGACCGAGCGGGAGCGCGACCGGGCCATGTGGGCGGGCACCAGGAGGCTGGTGCTGCTCAACGTGGTCAACCCGGCCAAGGCGATCCTGCGCACCCTGACCACCGCGCAGAAGCTCGCCCTCAGCCGCAGCCCGCACGGCGGGGCCGCCGCCCTCTTCGACGACTGCATGGCGTGCGCCGCCGACAAGCTCATGGCGCAGGCGGGCGGGCCCGTCTGGGACGAGGCCGGGTTCGAGCGGCTGCGCGACCACGTGCGCGCCTCGCTGTTCGAGACGACCGAGGAGGTCGTCTCCCGGGTGGAGCGCGTCCTGGCGGCCTGGCACGCGGCGCAGAACCGGCTCGGCGCGCTGGGCGGCGGCGCGGCCGACCTCAAGGCCGACATCGCCGACCAGCTCGACGGGCTGGTGCACGACGGGTTCGTCACCGAGACGGGCTACGACCGGCTGCCCGACGTGCAGCGCTACCTGCGTGCCGTCGAGCGCCGCCTCGACAAGCTCCCCGACGATCCCCATCGGGACCGCGAGTGGATGCACCGCGTGCACGACGTCGAGGACGAGTACCGCGACCTGCTTGACCGGTTGAAGCCCGAGGAGCGTGACGCCAAGGCCGTACGGGACATGCGGTGGATGATCGAGGAATTGCGGGTGAGCTTCTTCGCCCAGCAGCTGGGCACCCCCACACCGGTCTCGGAGAAACGCATCCGCAAGGCCATGGAGCAGGCCGAGTCAGCCGCCCGGGCCGGGTGACCCGGCTCAGCGGCCGAGCGCGGCGCCGATCAGCGCGCGGGGGTCGGCCGCGCCGGCGAGCACGCCCGACGGCAGGAGGTCGATCAGGTGGGCGTGGCCGAAGTTGGAGCCGTACTCCATCGTCTCGACGGTGTGGCCGCGCTCGCGCAGGCCGTCCGCCCACGGCGCGCCCTCCTCGACCTCCACCTGCGGGACGGACCGCCAGGTGTCGAAGCCGGTGCCGCCGGTGCCGAGCTCCCAGCGCGGCGCGCCGATCACCTCGCCTGGCGTCTGGCCGTGCGCGAGCAGACGGGTGACCAGCTGCAGCAGGATCTGCGGCTGCGCGTCGCCGCCCATCGTGCCGAGGACGGTGCGCAGCGTCCCGTCCGGCCGGGTGACCAGCGCCGGGCACAGCGTGTGGGGCGGCCGGCGGCGCGGGCCGTACTCCGCGGGGTGGCCGGGCGTGAGCGAGAAGCCGATGCCGCGGTTGTGCAGGTTGATCCCGGTGGTGGGCTCGAAGAGCAGGCTGCCGAAGCCCGACGCGTTCGACTGGATGAGCGAGACGCCCATGCCGTCGCCGTCGACCACGCACAGGTACGTCGTGTCGCCCGGCCCGGCGGGAACGTCGGGCAACGGGGAGCGCCGTCCGGGGTCGACCAGCGCGCTGCGGGCGGCGGCCGTGCCGAGCGGCGCCACGGCCTCCTCGTGCAGGACGTCGAGCCGGTCGTGCCCGGCCGCCCTGGCCGACTCCACCAGCAGATGCGCCCAGTGCGGGTCGGCCGGGTCGGCGGGCGGGCCGAGCTCCGCGAGGATCTCCAGAGCCAGCAGAAGCAGGTAGCCCTGGGAGTTCGGCGGAACGGTCCAGACGCGGTGCCCGAACACCTCGGCGCTCAGCGGCTCCACCCAGTCGGCGTTGGGCCGGGCCAGGTCCTCCTCGGTGTACTCGCCGCCGCCCAGTTTCAGCAGTCCATCGCCGAACTCGCCCTGGTAGAACCCCGCCCGGCCGTCCTCCCCGAGCGCGGTGAGGGCTCTGGCGACGCCGGGCCTGCGGATCACGTCCCCGGGGCGGCGGGCGGCCGCGAAGTCCCCGGCCCCGGGCAGGGTGCCGACGAAGTCCGCGACGGGCCCGAGCAGCGGGGAGGCGGGGAAGCCCTCGGTCGCGAGGCGGATCGCGGGGGCCAGCAGATCGGCCAGCGGCAGGCGGGCATAGCGCTCGTGCAGCGCGAGCCACCCGTCGGCGCAGCCGGGCACCGGGACCGAGCGGATGTCGTACAGGTGGGGCATCCGGTCGAGACCCTCCGCCCGCAGCCGGGCGGGGTCGGCGCCCGAGCCCGCCCGCCCCGAGGCGTTGAGCGCGCTCACGGCGCCGTCCTCGCCTCCGTCGTGGACGAGGGCGAAGAGGTCGCCGCCGAGACCGCACATGTGCGGGGCGGTGACCGCCAGCACGGCGTTGGCGGCGATGGCCGCGTCCACCGCGTTGCCGCCCCTGTCGAGGGTGGCGACGCCCGCCGCGGAGGCCAGATGATCGACAGTGCACACCATGCCGTTCAGGGCATACCGAGTCTCGCTCACGTCCGGGGATGTTACGGCACCTCGTAGAGTGGCTGCCGTAATCAGGACGGATGGGGAGGACGTTCATGGTCCGGGCGCTCGTGTTCGACGTGGGGGAGACGCTCATCGACGAGACCCGGATCTGGTCCCGGTGGGCCGACCGGCTGGGCGTGCCGCGCCTGACCTTCATGGGCGTCCTCGGCGGCATGGCCGCGCTCGACCTCGGGCACGGAGAGGCGTTCGAACTGGTCAGGCCGGGGATCGATCTCGACGCCGAGATCGAGGCGTGGCGGCGCGAGGACCCGGACGGGCTGCGCGAGAACTTCGACGCCGACGACCTCTACCCGGACGTGCGGCCCGCCCTCACGGCCCTGCGGGAGGCCGGGTACGACCTGGTCGTCGCGGGCAACCAGCCGCCGCAGGCGTACGACGCGCTGGTCGCTATGGACCTGCCGGTCGACGGGATCCACACCTCGGCCGGCTGGGGCGTGGAGAAGCCCGACCCGGCGTTCTTCGCCAAGGTCGCGGCGGTCTGCGGCCATGAGCCCGGGCAGATCCTTTACGTGGGCGACCGGCTCGACAACGACGTCCTGCCCGCCGCGCGCGCCGGGATGCGGACCGCCCTGCTGCGCCGG
>NZ_JBFAOO010000170.1:0-16149 GCF_040675265.1 Microbispora sp. NPDC049633 | reverse complement strand
ACATCTACAAACACCCAATTTTTTTATGATACGGAGACCACCGATATCTACTCGCCTGCTAAGACACTCTTTCCCTACTAGACGCTCTTCCGATCTCCCCTGGTGAACTCTGTTGACGACCTTGCGGTACGCGCGTCAGCGGCCGCCCGGGCGCATCGGTTCGCGACGCGGGCCGCGATCAGCTCCGGAGCCCGTCACGGCATGTCCCGCCCATGCGGCGCCGGGATCAGTCCCTGACGAGCAGGGCCACGCACTCCACGTGGTGGGTCATCGGATACTGGTCGAAGGCTCGCAGGTCCTCCAGCCGGTAGCCGTGCTGACCGAACCAGGCGACGTCCCTGGCCAGCGTCGCCGGGTCGCACGAGACGTACACCACCCGCGAGGCCTCCAGGGCGGCGACGCGCTCGACCACCGGGCGGCCGAGCCCCGCGCGGGGCGGGTCGGCCACCACGAGGTCGGCCCGGTCGATCCGCAGCCGGTCGAGCGCCTCCTCGACCCTGCCCCGCTCGATTTGCGCCTGCGGCAGGTCGCGCAGGTTGAACCGGGCGTCCTGCGCCGCCTGCGGCTCGGACTCGATGCCGAGCACGGCCCCCTCCGGGCCGACCGCCTCGGCCAGCGCGGCGGCGAACAGGCCGGCGCCGCAGTACAGGTCGAGCGCCCACTCCCCCGGCTCGGGCCGGCCGAAGTCGAGCACCGCGTCGAGCAGCGTGGCCGCCGCACCCGGGTGGACCTGCCAGAACCCGCTGGCGGTGACCCGGAAGTCCCGTTCGCCCACCCGCTCGGTCAGCGAGGCCCGGCCGCGCAGCGCGCGCGTGCCCCGCCTGCCCTCGTCGAGCAGGACCGCGGCGTCCACGTCGGGGACGACCGCCCTGCGGCGCGGCTCGGGTTCGACGATCACGGCGCGCTCGCCGCCCGAGGCCGCCACCACCTCGACCGAGGCGGCACCCGGCCACGCGAGGCGTTCCGCGCCGACGCCCTCGACGGCGGGATGCGCGATGAGGCACTCGGTGACGTGCTCGATCTCGTGCGACCGGTGCTTGCGCAGCCCGGCCGTGCCGTCCCGGTCCACGGCGAACCGGACGCGGGTGCGCCACCCGAGGCCGTCCTCCGACCCCGGCACCTCCTCGACCACGACCTTGAGGTCCAGGCCCGCGAGCCGCCGGAACTGCTCGGCGACCACGTCGGCCTTGAGCCGGCGCTGCGCCTCCAGCGACGCGTGCTGCCAGTCGCAGCCGCCGCACCGGCCGGGGCCGGCGAACGGACAGGGCGGCGTGACCCGGTCGGGTGAGGATTCCAGGATCTCGACGGCGTCGGCCCGCAGGAACCGCGCGGTCTCCTCGGTCACCTCGGCCACCACCCGCTCGCCGGGCAGGGCGTGCCGGACGAACACCACCCGGCCCTCGTGCCTGGCCACGCACCAGCCGCCGTTGGCGACGGCGTCCACCGTCAGCTCGAGCCGTCCCTTGTTCATCCGGTCGGCCTCTCTCGTTTCGATCATCGGTCTTGAGGGGTGCGGCACGCCGCACCGATCGCAGGCGGACGGGTTGTCACGTCTTGACCTGCGTGTCCTTCGACGGCGGCTGGTAGGAGCGGCGGGACGCGCCGGGCGCGGCCGGCTCCCTGCGGCCCTTGAGACGGTCGGAGGAGGCGAGCTGGAACGGCACGCTCGTGACCATGACCCCGGGCTTGAACAGCAGCCGGCCCTTGAGCCGCAGCGCGCTCTGGTTGTGCAGGAGGTGCTCCCACCAGCGGCCGACCACGTACTCCGGGATGTAGACGGTCACGACGTCGCGCGGCGAGCGCCGCCGCAGCGACTTCACGTACTCGAGCACGGGACCGGTGATCTCCCGGTACGGCGAGTCGAGGATCTTCAGCGGCACGTCGATGCCGCGGCGGTCCCACTCCTCCCTGAGCCTGTTCGCCTCGTCGGCGTCCACCATGACCGTCACGGCCTCCAGGCTCGACGGGCGGGTCGCCCTGGCGTACGCGAGCGCGCGCAGCGTGGGCTTGTGGATCTTCGAGACGAGCACGACCGCGTGGTTGCGAGCCGGCAGCATCGACTCGTCGATCTCGCTCTCCTCCGGCGCGGCGAGCTCCGCGGCGACCCGGTCGTAGTGCCGCCTGATGCCCTTCATCATCAGGAAGAGCACCGGCATCGCGATGCAGACGATGTACGCGCCGTGCGTGAACTTGGTGGCGAGCACGACGACCAGCACCAGCCCTGTCATGATCGCGCCGAAGCCGTTGATCAGCCGCGAGCGCATCATGTGGAAGCGCGCCCTCGCGTCGCTCTCGGTCCTCAGGTGACGGGTCCAGTGCCGGACCATGCCGATCTGGCTGAGGGTGAACGAGACGAACACCCCGACGATGTAGAGGTTGAGCAGCTTGCTCACGTCCGCGTCGAACGCCCAGATCAGCAGGCAGGCCCCGGCCGCGAGGATGACGATGCCGTTGCTGAAGGCGAGGCGGTCGCCCCGGGTGTGGAGCTGACGCGGCAGGTAGCGGTCCTGCGCGAGGATCGACCCGAGCACCGGGAAGCCGTTGAACGCGGTGTTGGCCGCCAGGAACAGGATGAGGGCGGTCACCGCGGCGATCACGACGAACAGGACCGAGCCGTGGCCGAAGACGGCCGACGCGACCTGCGCGATGATCGGCTGCTGGTAGTAGTCGGGCCCGGCCGGGTGGCCGTCGATGATGATGTCCCTGGGCGCGGTGGCGGGGTCGGCGACCGTCACCCCGGACTTCAGGCCGAGGAAGATGATCCCGCTGAACATCGTGACCGCGATGAGGCCCATCATCAGCAGCGTCGTCGCGGCGTTCCTGCTCTTGGGCTTGCGGAAGGCCGGCACGCCGTTGCTGATCGCCTCGACACCGGTCAGCGCCGCGCAGCCGGAGGAGAAGGCGCGCAGCACCAGGAACGCCAGCGCGAACCCGGCCAGATCCCCCTGCTCGGCGACGAGCTTGTAGTCCGCCGTCGGGGCGCGCAGCTCCTGGCCCAGCACGACCAGGCGGAACAGCCCCCACAGGATCATGCCGATGACCGCGCCCATGAAGGCGTAGGTCGGAACAGCGAAAGCGACACCCGATTCCCGGATGCCGCGCAGGTTCATGATGGTCAGGAGTACGACGATGGCTATCGCTACCAGGGGGCGATGCTCGGCGACGAAGGGGATCGTCGCGCCCACGTAGTCGGCGCCGTTGGCGACCGACACCGCCACGGTCAGCACGTAGTCGACGAGCAGGGCGCTCGCGACGGTCAGCCCCGCCGTCGGTCCCAGGTTCGTCGTGGCCACCTCGTAGTCGCCACCGCCGCTGGGATAGGCGTGCACGTTCTGCCGGTAGGACGCCACCACGACGAGCATGACGAGGACGACCCCCGCCGCGACCCAGGGGCTGATGCTGTAGAGCCCGACCCCGGCGATCGACAGGATGATCAGGATCTCCTGCGGCGCGTACGCCACGGAGGACAGCGCGTCACTGGCGAAGACCGGCAGTGCCACACGCTTGGGCAGCAGCTGGTGGTGGAGCGCGGTGCTTCGCAGAGCCCGCCCCACGAGGAGCCGCTTGACAAGATCTGGCACCTTGGACACGTCTGTTGAGCCTAGTCCCCCCGTGCCGTGCCCGGGTCATGCGGTGCGCCATGAGGGCGACATACTGTCTGCAATAGGAGACCGCCACAACCCACGGCGGGGGAGCATGCATATTGTGATCATGGGATGCGGACGGGTCGGCTCGACCCTGGCGCACATCCTTGAGGACAACGGGCACTCGGTCGCCGTCATCGACCGTGACCCGCAGGCCTTCCGCCGGCTGCGGGCAGGCTTCCGGGGCCGCAGGGTGACCGGCATCGGTTTCGACCGCGACGTCCTCGAGGAGGCCGGCATCGCCTCGGCCGCCTCCTTCGTCGCCGTCAGCAGCGGGGACAACTCCAACATCATCTCCGCCCGGGTCGCGCGGGAGATGTTCGGCGTGGACAACGTGGTGGCCCGCATCTACGACCCCCGCCGGGCCGAGGTCTACCAGCGGCTCGGCATCCCCACCGTGGCGACGGTCCGCTGGACCGCCGACCAGATCCTGCGCCGGGTGCTGCCCGAGGGCGCGGAACCCCTCTGGCGCGACCCGACCGGGACGGTCGTCCTCGCCGAGGTGGCCTTCCACCAGGGCTGGATCGGCACCCGGGCCAGGGAGATCGAGAACGTCACGGGCGCGCGCGTGGCCTTCCTCAACCGAATGGGCGAGGCGGTCGTGCCGAAGGACGCGACCGTCGTCCAGGAAGGGGACATCCTCCACCTGGTCGCCGCCGAGAACGACATGGACCGCATCAACAAGATGCTGTCCGCCCCGCCGTCCGACGAGGAGCACTGATGCGCGTCACCATCGCCGGCGCCGGAGCCGTCGGCCGCTCCATCGCGGCGGAGCTCCTGGAGAACGGCCACCAGGTCCTGCTCATCGACATCGACCCCCACGCCATCAAGATCGACAGCGTGCCGCGGGCCGAATGGCTGCTGGCCGACGCCTGCGAGATCTCCTCGCTGGACGAGGCGGGCCTGAACAGCTGCCAGGTCGTGATCGCCGCCTCCGGCGACGACAAGGTCAACCTCGTGGTCTCGCTGCTCGCCAAGACCGAGTACGGCGTGCCGCGGGTGGTCGCCCGGGTCAACCACCCCAAGAACGAGTGGCTGTTCAACGAGTCGTGGGGCGTGGACGTCGCCGTCTCCACCCCGCGTCTGCTGTCGGCCCTGGTCGAGGAGGCGGTCAGCGTCGGCGACCTGGTGCGCCTGATGACCTTCCGGCAGGGTCAGGCCAACCTGGTGGAGCTCACGCTGGCCGAGGACGCGCCGGTGGTGGGCCAGCGGGCGGGCTCGGTGCCGTGGCCGGTGGACGCCGCCCTCGTGGCGATCCTGCGCGAGGGCCGGGTGCTGGTCCCCTCGGCCGACGACCCGCTGGAGGCCGGCGACGAACTGCTGTTCGTGGCCAACCAGGAGGTCGAGCACGAGCTCACCGTGCTGCTGTCGGCCCACGGACGTCCCTGACCGCCATCGACTCGGCCCCGGGACACCTGCCCGGGGCCTTCGCGTTCCGTCAGACGGACGGCTGCGCGGGCGGCTGGGTGGGTGTCTGGGTGGGCGTCTGGAGACCGGGCTCGATCGGGGTGCGGCCCCGGGCGAGCACCCACACCATCGCGGCCAGAGCGGCGACCTGCAGCGGCCAGCCCAGGGCGATCTTGGCCACGCCGAGGGCGGTCACCTGGTCCGCCCAGTAGAGCGGCAGCTGGATCACCACCCGCAGCAGGCAGGGCAGCATGAGCAGCCACGTCAGCCGCGAGCACAGCCGGACTAGCGCGGAGTCGTTGTGCCAGGCCGTCGGGTCGCCGGTCACCGAGCCGATCAGGAACCCCACGACCGGCCAGCGGACCACGATCGACAGCAGCATGCCGGCGGCGTAGGCCCCGTTGTAGAGGATCCCCGGCAGGAACACGTCCTTGGCGTCGCCGGTGCGGGTCGCGAAGAACGCGCCGATGCCGATGCCGACGAGGCTGTTGAGCACGAACTGGGGCGTCGTGCGCTGCGCGAGCCGCACCAGCAGGAGCACCACCGCCGAGGCGATGCCGACGATCAGCGAGGTCTTCAGCTGGCTGGTGCCCACCCACGTGCCGGTGAAGGCGATCGTGGGCACGGCCGCCTCGACGATCCCGCGTCTGCCACCCAGCGCCTTGCTCATCTGGGCACGAACGGCCGCCTCAACGGTGGCGTGCGCCGCGGGGGCCGTCATGTCCGCTGTGCTCATACGGTCTCCTGAGAGATCAAGGGCCACCGGCCGGGCGTAGCTCGTAACGGGGGTTGAACATGACCTTGCGGCCGTCCTGGACGCTGACCAGTCCTTCGGCCCGCACCACCCGGCCCGGCTCGATGCCGGCGATCTTCCGGCGGCCGAGCCAGACCAGGTCGATCACGTCCGACCCGTCGTACAACTCCGCCTCGAGGGCGGGCGCGCCGCCGCGCGGGCGGAGGGTGACGGTGCGCAGCGTGCCCGCGACGCAGGTCCGCTGACGCTCACCGCACCGGGCGATGGGTGTCGCCCCCTGCTGCTCCAGGTCCTCCTGGAGCTCGGCGGCCTCCAGCTCGGCCTGGCTGGTGGTCAGCCGTCGGAAGAAGCCCCGCAGTCCGCCTCGTCTGGCAGGCTCCGGCGTGCCCATCGGTCACTCACCCAGCTTCCTCCCCCTGCGGGGATTCGTCGTCCCGGCTTCCAGCCTAGGCCCGTCGTCATCCACCGCAGCATACGTGAGCCGCATACGGGCCAGAAGGACGGTCAGGGCAGGGCTTGCTCCCCGATTCGGTCAATCGGCGCGCCGCCCCCCGGCGGAGGTCAGCGGATCTCGCTGATCTCGGGACCGCGTTCGAAGGGCCGGAACTCCTCCCGGCGGCCCTCCTGCTCCTCCATGGCCTGCCGTGCCTCGGCCGGCAGGCGGAGCTGGATCGCCTCCCTGGGCGGCATCGGCTCGTCGCCGCGTACGACGACGATGTCGCGGACGACGTCCTCCAGGATCCGCGCCGCCTCCGGGTCGACCGCCGCCCTGCCGCTGATCACGGCCCGCAGGAACCAGCGTGGCCCGTCGACGCCGACGTAGCGCACCGGCTGCCGTCCCTGCGCCTGGCCCTGTGCGGGCACCTCGGCCGCGATCTCCGGGCCGAACGGTCCTTCCCGCTCCTCGGCGGCTCCGCCCGCGGCCACCACCTCGCGGGCCAGCTCGGCCCGCACCTCGCTCCAGATCCCGCTGCGCTTGGGCGCGGCGAAGGCGTTCACCTGCAGGGCGCTCTCCTCGACCAGGACGATCACACCGTCGACCTGGTCGCCCGCCATGCTGAGCTGGATCTCGAACCCGGGACCGACGGGCAGGCGCAGGCCCCCCAGGTCCACCCGTTCGGTCTCCGGGTAGTCGTCGCCGGAGTCCCAGGGGCCCGCCGTCCGCGCCGGGGCGCGACTCTCCTCCCGCCCGACGGCTGGTGCGGTCTCCTCCTCCACGCGTCGCCGGCGTCGCAACACTTGTCTCACTCTCCTCGCATCGTGGCCCGTTTCCCGGGCCCCGCGGTGTCAGCTCCCCGTCGAGCCGAACCCGTTCGTGCCCCGTACGGAGCCGGGCAACCGGTCGACCTCGTAGAACGCCGCCCGTTCCACCCGCTGGACGACGAGCTGGGCGATGCGGTCACCGCGCCGGAGCCGTACCGCGTCCTTGGCGTCGGTGTTGATCATCGTCACCCTGATCTCGCCCCGGTAGCCGGCGTCGATCGTGCCCGGCGCGTTGACCAGCGTGACGCCGTGCCGGGCCGCCAGGCCCGAACGCGGGTGGACGAAGGCGGCGTAGCCGTCCGGCAGCGCGATGGCGACACCCGTCCGCACGACCGCCCGCTCACCGGGCAGCAGCTCGACGTCCTCCGCCGCGTACAGGTCGGCTCCGGCGTCGCCGGGGTGAGCGTACGACGGGAGCGGAAGACCGGAATCGAGCCGGTGGATCAGGATCTCGACATCGCTCATGAGGCAAGACCCTACCCGTTGCGCTGGGGAGACACCGCCTCTCCCGCTCCGGAGGACGGGCGTGCCGTCTCCGGTTCCTGCCCGCCCTGCCCGGAGGAGTCATGCCCGGGTGCGGGCTCAGGTGCGGGCTCAGGTGCGGGCTCGGGTGCGGGCTCGGCCGGGCCGGGCTCCGCGTCCGGGGGTCCGGTCTCCTCGCCACCGTGCGGGCCGCCTTCCGCCGGCGGCTCGATCGCGGGCTGACCTCGGCGCAGCTCGGGCAGCGCGCGGTAGATGACCGCCGTGAGCGGCACGGCCACCACGGCGCCCGCGATGCCGCCGAGCACGCCGCCCACCGCGAGGACGAGGATGATCGCCAAGGGGTGGAACTCCAGGGCCCGGCCGACGATGAGCGGCTGGAGCACGTGGTTTTCCAGCTGCTGCTCGACCACGAGGATGCCCACGAAGATCAACGCGTAGACCCAGCCCTGGGAGCCGAAGGTCACCAGCGTCGCGATGCCGCCGGCCAGCAGGATGCCGACGACCGGGACGAAGCTCGCCAGGAAGACGAGCACCGCGAGAGGCGCCCACAGCGGCACCCGCATCCCGGCGAGCACCACTCCGATCACGACCCCGTGGATGGCCGCGACCGCGACCGTGCCGTGCACGTAGTGCGAGATCGTCGCCCAGGCCGCCCGGCCCGCCCGGTCCACCCGCGGTGCGGTGGTGCCGAAGGCGCGCAGGAACCAGCCCCAGATCCGTTCGCCGTCCTTCAGCAGGAAGAAGGTCACGAAGAGGATCAGCACGATCGAGGTGAGCACCTCGACGACCGCGGTGGCGCCGCTCAGCACCGTGCTGGTGATCTGACTGCGGTACTGGGTGATCTGGCCGCTGAGCTGGTCCACGAAGTCGGCGATCTGCGCCTCCTTCAAATGGAGGGGACCGTGCAGCAGCCAGTCCTGCACGTTGCGCACGGTGACCTGGATCTGCAGGACCAGCCGGGGAAACTCCTCGTTCGCCCGCACGCCGATCAGGAACCCGATGCCGACTATCAACGCGAGGCCCAGCAGCATCGTGATCCACGTCGCGTAGATCGGCCGGAGCCCGGCGGAGCGCAGCCGCCGCGTCAGCGGATACAGCAGGGCCGCGAGCAGCAGCGCCACGACCACCGGCATGACGACGAAGCTGATCCTCCCGATGATCTGCCACAGGAAGTAGACCATCGCGCCGAGCAGCAGCAGCCGCCAACTCCACGCGGCCATCGCGGCCAGGGTCGGCGGAACCCTCTCATGGGTACTGCGGTTAGACGGGATCACGGATCCAGCCTGGCATGTCGGCGGGCACGGTGCGCGGCCGTTTTACCCGTGATTGGGGATCGATTCGGCGCGATCCGCCGCAGGCCGCCGGCCGCGGGTCTCCCCGCGGCCGGCGGCGCCGTCGCTCAGGCGGTCAGCTCGGCGACCGCGTCGAGGGGGGCGTCACCGGGTTCGAGGACGAACTCCTCGACGTTGCCGGCCGCGCACAGGTCGTCCTGGGCCAGCCGGACCAGCTCCGCCTGGTCCCCCGACACGGTCAGCCGGGAGACCTCGGCCCGCATCGACAGCCGCGCCTCGGACTTCGCCCGCCGTACCCGGCGGAGCACCTCCGCCACGGCGTCGAGCACCGCGGGGTCGCCGAGCCGCGCCTCGGGCAGCTCGCCGGCGGACGGCCAGGCGGCGCGGTGCACCGAGCCCTCCCGCCACCACGACCAGACCTCCTCGGTCACGAACGGCAGGAACGGCGCGAACAGCCGCAGCAGCACGCCGAGCGCCCGCCGCAGGGCGGCGACGGCCGAGGCGTCCCCGGCGTACGCGCGGGCCTTGACCAGCTCCACGTAGTCGTCGCAGAACGACCAGAAGAACCGCTCGGTCCGCTCCAGCGCCCGGGTGTAGTCGTACGCCTCGAACGCCTCGGTGGCCTCGGCGACGACCGCCCCCAGCGCGGCCAGCATGGACAGGTCGACCGGCTCGGTGACCTCGCCGCCGCCCTCGGACCGGAAGCCGAGCACGAACTTCGACGCGTTCAGGATCTTGATGGCCAGCCGGCGGCCGATCTTGATCTGCCCGGTGTCGAACGCCGTGTCGGTGCCGGGACGCCCGTTCGCCGCCCAGTAGCGGACCGCGTCGGAGCCGTACTCCTCCAGCAGGCCCATGGGCGTGACGACGTTGCCCTTGGACTTCGACATCTTCTTGCGGTCGGGGTCGAGGATCCATCCCGAGATCGCCGCGTGCCGCCAGGGCAGCCCGCCGTGCTCCAGGTGCGAGCGCACGACCGTGGAGAACAGCCAGGTACGGATGATCTCGTGGGCCTGGGGCCGCAGGTCCATCGGGAAGACGCGGCGGAACAGGTCGTCGTCGCGCTCCCACCCGGCGGCGATCTGCGGGCTCAGCGAGGAGGTCGCCCACGTGTCCATGACGTCGGGATCGGCGACGAAGCCGAACGGCTTGCCCCGCTGGTCCTCGGTGTACCCGGGCGGCACGTCGCTGGACGGGTCGACCGGCAGCGCCGACTCGGGCGGGACGATCGGCGCCTCGTGGATCGGCTCGCCCTCGGCGTCGAGCGGGTACCAGACCGGGATCGGCACGCCGAAGAACCGCTGGCGGGAGATGAGCCAGTCGCCCGCCAGGCCCTCGACCCAGTTGTCGTACCTGACCCGCATGTGCGGCGGATGCCACTCCAGCTCCCGACCGCGCTCCAACAGCTCGGCGCGCAGCCGCGCGTCCCTGCCGCCGTTGCGGATGTACCACTGCCGGGTGGTGACGATCTCGAGCGGGCGGTCGCCCTTCTCGTAGAACTTCACCGGCCGCTGGATCTTGCGCGGCTCGCCGTCCAGGTTGCCGGACTCGCGCAGCATCTCCACGATGCGCTCGCGCGCGCTGTGCACCGTCTTGCCGGCCAGCTCGGCGTACGGCTCGGCGGGCACGCCCTGCGGCGGCTCGGGGAGCAGGCGGCCGTCCCAGCCGATCACCGGCCGGGTCGGCAGGTCCAGCTCGCGCCACCAGGTGACGTCGGTGACGTCGCCGAACGTGCAGATCATCGCGATGCCCGAGCCCTTGTCGGGCTCGGCGAGGTGATGGGCCACGACCGGCACCTCGACCCCGAACACCGGGGTGCGGACGGTGGTGCCGAACAACGGCCGGTACCGCTCGTCGTCGGGATGGGCGACCAGCGCCACGCAGGCCGGGATCAGCTCGGGGCGGGTGGTCTCGATCCACACCATGCCCTCGCCGGGCCGCTCGAAGCCGATCCGGTGGAAGGCGCCGGGCCACTCCCGGTCCTCCAGCTCGGCCTGGGCCACGGCCGTGCGGAACGTCACGTCCCACAGGGTCGGGGCCTCGGCGACGTACGCCTCGCCGCGGGCGAGATTGCGCAGGAACGCGCGCTGGGACGCCGCCCGGGCGCCCGCGTCGATGGTCGCGTACGTCATCGACCAGTCCACCGACAGGCCGAGACGGCGCCACAGCTCCTCGAAGGCCTTCTCGTCCTCGGCGGTCAGCCGCTCGCACAGCTCGATGAAGTTCCGGCGCGAGATCGGCACCTGCCGCTTGGCGTCCGGCTTCTCCGGCGGGGTGAAGCCCGGGTCGTACGGCATGGAGGGATCGCAGCGCACGCCGAAGTGGTTCTGCACGCGGCGCTCGGTGGGCAGGCCGTTATCGTCCCACCCCATCGGGTAGAAGACCTCGCGCCCCCGCATCCGCTGGTATCGGGCGATCGTGTCCGTGTGCGTGTAGGAGAAGACGTGCCCCACATGGAGGGACCCGGACACGGTGGGCGGCGGGGTGTCGATGGAGTAGACCTCGTCCCGCCCCCGGGACCGGTCGAACCGGTAGGTGCCCTCGGCCTCCCAGCGCTCTACCCATACCGCTTCCAAGCCGTCGAGTGCGGGTTTCTCGGGCATGGCTGCGGGGAGTCGCTGTTCGGTCATGCCACCACATGGTATGGCGTGGACCGCCACCCCGTGCGGAGACACTAAGGTCGTTATCGAGGAGGAATCATGGCGGACACGGTTCGGGAGGCCAAGCGCGAACTCGGCGCGATGGACAAACCCGATATGCAGTGGCGTATCGTCGGCGGCCTGCTCGGCCTGGCGGTGGGCTTCTGCTCACGCAAGGTGCTGTCGTTCGCGTGGGAGAAGGCCACCGGCAAGAAGCCGCCGGCCAGCGCCGACTCCCCCGACATCGGGCTCGGCGAGGCGATCGCGTACGCCGTGGTGATGGGCCTGGGCATGGAGATCACCAGGATCGTCGTCACCCGGTCGGCGGCGAAGAAGTGGCGCAACTGGAAGGACGCCGCCCGGGACCTCACTCAGTAGAAGCGGCCCGCTCCCCGGACTCCAGGGCGGCGAGGAAGTCGCTCGCCCACCTGTCCACGTTGTAGGTGGCGACCCTGCGCCTGAGCGAGCGCATCCTGCGCGCCAGCTCGTGCGGGGTCGCCCGCATCGCCGCCAGCATCGTCCGCTTCATGCCGTCGATGTCGTACGGGTTGACCATGTAGGCCTGACGCATCTCGTCGGCCGCACCGGCGAACTCGCTCAGCACGAGCGCCCCGCGCAGGTCGTGGCGGCAGGCGACGTACTCCTTGGCGACGAGGTTCATGCCGTCGCGCAGCGGCGTGACGACCATGACGTCGGCCGCCAGGTAGAGGGCCGCCAGCTCCTCCTTGGCGTACGACTGGTGCAGGTAGGAGATCGGCATGCGGCCGAGCACGCCGTGCTCGCCGTTGATGCGGCCCACTCTCAGCTCGATGTCGTTGCGCAGCCGGATGTACTCGGCGACGCGCTCCCGCGTGGGCGTGGCGACCTGGACGAAGACCGCCTCGTCCGGCTTGATCGCGCCGTCGTCGAGCAGCTCGCCGAACGCCTTGAGCCGCTGGCCGATCCCCTTGGTGTAGTCGAGCCGGTCGACGCCGAGCAGCACGTGCTCCGGATCGCCCAGCTCCGCGCGGATCTCCTTGGCCCGCTGCTGGATGCTGGGCTCGCGGACGAGCTGATCCAGCTCGCCGTAGTCGACCGAGATCGGGAACGACTCCGCGCGCACCGTCCGGTCTTCGAGCTGGATCTCGTTGCGGAGGTACTGCACCCCGAGCAGGCGGCGGCACAGGCGCAGGAAGTTGGCCGCGCCGCCCGGCCGCTGGAAGCCCACCAGATCGGCCCCGAGCAGGCCCTCGAGGATCTCGTTGCGCCAGGGCAGCTGGTAGAACAGCTCACCCGGCGGGAACGGGATGTGCAGGAAGAAGCCGATCTTCAGGTCGGGCCGCAGCTTGCGCAGCATCGCGGGCACGAGCTGGAGCTGGTAGTCCTGCACCCACACGACCGCGCCCGGGGCGGCGGCGTCCGCGGCCGCGCGGGCGAACCGATCGTTGACCGCGCGGTAGGCGTCCCAGAGCACGCGCGAGTAGACCGGCGTGGCGACCACGTCGTGGTAGAGCGGCCACAGGGTGGCGTTGGAGAAGCCCTCGTAGTACAGCTCGACCTCGAGCTGGGATAGCGGGATGGGGATGAGGTGCATGCCGTCGTGGTCGAAGGGCTTCAGCTCCTCCCCGGCCGCCCCGGTCCAGCCGAGCCAGGCCCCGTCACGTCGTTGCATGACGGGCGCGATGGCGGTGACGAGCCCTCCTGGGCTCCGCCGCCACTCGTTCTCGCCCACGCGATCGACCGGTAGCCGGTTCGCTACGATCAGAAATGAGCTGGTGCCACGCATGCATCTCCTCCAGGTGGTCGCCTGTGACCACCATACGGAAAGTCACCAGTGACCCCCATACCCGTAAGAACGTGCACAATTCCCACCGGTTGTTGTGAGAATGATCTCACGCAGCTCACACGGGGTCGGCAAGTGGTTTAGACCACTCGGTGACACTTCCCTACCTGAAAGATCAGGACGGTCCGAGAGTGCCGATAGGGACGGCACCTGGGCTGATGCCCGTTTTCCTGGGGCGGAACCGGATCGGCAGGGGATCAGCCGGACGCGGGGGTCTACCTGGAGGCGGGGGCGTCAGCTCGGAGGCAGTGCGGGGGCATCGGATTGCGGCAGAGCGTGCTGGCGGCGCAGGTCCGCGCGCACGGCGCCGGCGAGCTTCTTGGTGGCGGCCCTGTTCAGCGCGCCGCCGGCCACGGCGCCGGTGAGGAAGGGGCCGAGTGTGGTGAGATGCCGGCCGAGCGTGCGCATCAGGCGGTTGCGCAGCGCGGTCTTGGCGGCGGTCCCGAGCGCGAGCGTGGCCGAGCCGGGGGCGAGGGGGTTGACGCCCCGCTGCTTCGACCATGCCAGCGCGAACGCGGCCGCCCTCTGGGTGCCGTTGCCGGGGACCCGCACGCCGTACACCTCGTGCAGTTCGGCGAGGAGCTTCACTTCGATCGCCGCGACGACCAGCGTCTCGGCCACGATCTGGGCGGGTGCGGACAGCAGGAGCGGCGGCGCGGCGAACTCGGCCGCGGCGAGCGCCCCGCCGACCGCGCCGACCGCCGTCGTCGCCTTGGCGGCGGTGCGGACGAGGTCGTCGGCGAGCTGCTCACCGGTGAGCCCGTAGTGGTGTTCCCGCAGGGTCTCGAGGTCCCTGACCGGTAACCGCGGAGCGATGTTCATGAAGACGTCGGCAAGCCATCGGCCCCGGCCGACTCCCCGTTGACGTGCCTTCCCCGCGGACCGTGCCAGGGCCCCGCTGAGGCGGCCGAGCAGCCGGCGCCGCTCGGCCCCGTCCGTCTCCTCAGAGGCGACGAGCTTGCCGACCAGGTCGGCGACCTCGTTGTTTGAATCATCCGCTGCTGAAGTCACGGACCCTCCCAAGGGTCTCCTAGGCGGCGCACTCGCGACAGACCTGCTGGCCGTTCTTCTCCGAGGCCAGCTGGCTGCGGTGGTGCACCAGGAAGCACCGCGAACAGGTGAATTCATCGGCCTGCCGAGGAATCACCCGCAGCGAGAGCTCCTCGTTCGACAGATCCGCCCCCGGCAGCTCCAACGACTCGGCCAGATCGGTCTCGTCGATGTCGATGCTGCCCGACGACTTGTCGCTCCTGCGCGCCTGGAGTTCCTGGAGGCTGTCCTCGTTGAGGTCGTCGTCGGTCTTACGCGGGCTGTCGTAGTCGGTAGCCATCTGCTACTCCATCCCCCTCATCTATCTGCCTGCGCCTGTGTCGCGCGTGGATAACGCTCGGAAGGCCGGTGTTGTGCCCGCGGGGGCCGGTAAATTGTGCAATCGGTACCCGCTTGAACGAACACTGAACCTTCCGACACGCGAGGGGCATCCCGCCGGAGGCTGCGGTTAGCCAAATATGGCGAAAACCACAGTATCGGCGGTATCCCTACCGCGTTCGACGGCACATCCAACCACATGTACGGCGCGCTCGCTCCATCAGCGCGCCGACTGCGGCGTCCCCGGAGAGCCCCCGGTTCCGGAGAGTCGTACCGTCACCACGAGGCCGCCCCCGTCTCGGGGAACGGCGGCGACCGTACCGCCGTGCGCGCGGACGATCGCGCGGACGATGGACAGGCCGAGACCCGCGCCCTTGGCGGACTGGACCCGGTCGGCATTCAGCCGTCGGAACGGCTCGAACAGGCTCTCCACCTCGTACGCGGGAACGTGCGGTCCCGTGTTCGCGACCTGAACAACCGCACCCCCATCCACAATTCCCGTCCGGACCCATACTTTTCCGGATTCCCCAAGATTGTGCTTGATGCCGTTCTCAACCAGGTTGGAGACGCAGCGCTCAATGAGAACGGGGTCGCCGGTCGTGGCCGCCGGGTGGAGGTCGTGCTCCACCGTGACGCCCTCTTCCCCGGCGAAGGGGGCCAGTTGCTCCACCGCGGTCCTGGCGACCTCCTGGACGTCCACGGGCTTGCGCACCGACAGCTCGCGCTCGCTGCGGGCGAGCAGGAGCAGGCCCTCGATGAGCCGCTCGTTGCGGGCGGTGGTGCCCAGGAGCGTGCGCCCGAGCACCTTCAGATCATCGGAGGCCTCCGGATCGGACAGCGCCACCTCCAGCACCGTGCGGTTGATCGCCAGCGGCGTGCGCAGCTCGTGCGAGGCGTTGTCCACGAACCGCCGCTGGGCGTCGAAGGCGGTGTTGAGCCGGGTGAGCATGGCGTCGAAGGTGTCGGCCAGCTCCTTCAGCTCGTCGTCGGGGCCCTGGAGGGCGATGCGCTCGTGGGCGAGCGAGGTCTCCGACAGCTTCCGCGCGGTCGCCGTCATCTTCATGACCGGCCGCAGGGCCCGGTCGGCCACGACGTAGCCGAGCATGAGGGCGAAGATCCCCACGCCCAGCAGCGCCAGCAGCGCCCGCTTCAGCAGTTCGCTGCGCGCCGCCGCGGTCACCGCCGCCTGCGACTGGCCGAACTGCCTGTTGACCTGGTCGACCCACTCCTGCGGCACGATCCCGCTCGGAATGTAGATCTTCGGCACGTTCTGCCAGCCGACGTCGATCGCCTGGCCGACCAGCACGTACATGACCATCACGAGCAGCGCGCCCGCGACGAAGACCAGGGCGGCGTACGTGAGGGTCAGGCGCCACCGGATGCTGACGCGGTTCTGCAGCGACCTGATCTCGTCGAGCAGGTTGCCCCGCTGCACCGGGTGGGCGACGAGGGGCGGCGGCCCGTCCCAGGCGGGCGG
>NZ_JBFAOO010000169.1:0-16277 GCF_040675265.1 Microbispora sp. NPDC049633 | reverse complement strand
GCGCTCACGGGCGCGCTGCTCGGCTGCGCCGTGGGCTACGACGCGCTGCCCGCCGCCTGGCGCGAGCGGGTGCGCACGCTGGCCGGGTGCTGCCTGCCGGAGCTCGCCGGAGCCGACCTGCTGGACATCGCGGGGAGGCTCGCATGAGGCCCGCCCCATCACGCGTACGGACAAGGGGGAACACCGGATGACGCCGCAGGACGACCTGCTGGCCGATCGCGCCGTGGGGTGCGTGGCGGGCGCCGCGGTGGCCGACGCGCTCGGCGGGGCCACCGAGGGATGGACGCCCGAGCAGATCCAGGAGCGTTACGGGGGCCGCGTCCGCGGTGTCGTCCCTCCCTTCAATGAGAACTGGCGCGACGCCCGCCCGATCGCGCCGTACCACAAGGGGGACGGCCACGTCACCGACGACACGTTGATGACGCACGCCCTCATCCGCGTGTACGAGCGGGTCGGCGACCACCTCGACGCCTACGCCGCGGCCGAGCACCTGGTGCCCGAGATGATCGGCGAGCGGCGGTGGATCCCCGAGCTGGAGGCCGAGGCGCTGCCCCTCCAGCGGGTGTTCCTCGCCGAGAAGTGGCTCGTGCTGCGGCTGCACTACGGCCACGCCGACCCCCGTGAGGCCGGCGTCGGCAACATCGTCAACTGCGGCGCCGCGATGTACATGGCCCCGGTCGGCGTCGTCAACGCCGGCGACCCCGACGGCGCGTACGCCGAGGCGATCGACCTGGCCGGGGCGCACCAGTCGAGCTACGGCCGGGAGGCGGCGGGGGTGCTGGCGGCGGCCGTCGCCGAGGCGATGCGGCCCGGCGCGACACCCGACTCGGTCGTGGCCGCCTGCCTGCGGCTGGCCCACGACGGCACCCGGGCCGCCATCGACGCGGTCTGCTCGGTCGCCCGGGGGCTCGGCCACTGGGAAGGCTCGTTCGAGGCGCTGCGGGCGGCGGTCCGGCCCTACGACACGGTGGCCGACACCTACCGCGATCAGGGCCTGGGGGCACGCCGGCCGAGCCGGTTGCACAGCATCGAGGAACTGCCGCTCGCGCTGGCGTTCCTGGTCATCGCCAAGGGCGACTACCGGGAGACCGTGCTCGGCGGCGTCAACTACGGACGCGACGCCGACTCGATCGCCTCGATGGGCGGGGCCCTCGCCGGGGCGCTCGGCGGACGGGCCGCCGTCCCGGCCGACTGGCTGGAGCGGGTGGCCACGGCCAGCCGTACGGACCTGGTCGGGCCGGGGCTGGCGCTCGCGGCCGTGGCGCGGCGGGTCCACGCGGCCGACCGGGAGCGCCGCCGCGCGCACGAGGCCGCCTTCGACGCCCTGCTCGCGCCGCGCGGGGACGAGGACTCCCGGTGATCCGGCTGACGTGGGCGCAGCCGGAGGACCTGGTCGGCCACGAGCTGCGGCAGGCCGCCGAGGACGGGCGGGGGGCGCTCCCCGAGGTGGCGGCCGCCGCCGGCCGCTGGCACGCCGCCGGGGGACACGACGCCCCGCCCCGGGCGGGCGCCTCCGCCGGGCCCGCCCCCGAGGGGCTGCGCGCGCTGGCCGGGGAACTGCTCGACGAGCTGGCCGGGATCGGTTCGCCGCTGCCGGAGCCCTCCTCGCTGGAGGAGATCGTCGCGTCCTGCCCGGACTGGCCCGGTGGGCGCGCCGCCGTCCGGCCCGAGCCCGGGCGCGTCCTGGCCGCCTGGTGGGGGAGGGCCGCCGGATGCCTGCTGGGCAAACCGGTGGAGAAGATCCCCCGCGAGGGGATCAGGGCCGTCGCCGAGGCCACCGGCAACTGGCCGATCCGCGGCTGGTTCACGGCCAAGGGGCTGCCGCCGGAGATCGCCGAGCGCTGGCCGTGGAACCGCCGCAGCGCGGCCACCAGCCTCGCCGAGAACATCGACGGCGTGCCCGAGGACGACGACCTCAACTACGCGCTGCTCGCGCTCACCGTGCTCGAACGGCACGGACCGGGCTTCACGACCGAGGACGTGGCGCGGACCTGGCTCGACGCGCTGCCCGCCGGGCGGGTCTTCACCGCCGAGCGGGCGGCCTACCGCAACCTGCTCCTGGGCCTCGAACCCCCCGCGACCGCCACGTATCGCAACCCGTTCCGCGAATGGATCGGCGCGCTGATCAGGGCCGACGTGTACGGCTGGGCCAACCCGGGCGACCCGGCGACGGCCGCGACATGGGCGTGGCGGGACGCCCGGCTCAGCCACACGGCCAACGGGATCTACGGCGCGATGTTCGCCGCCGCCATGTGCGCGCAGGCGCTCGTGGCCGGGAGCGTGGACGAGGTGATCGAGGCCGGGCTGTCGGTCGTGCCGCCCGGCTCGCGCCTGGCCGTCGCCGTACGGCAGGCCGTGGCCGACGCCGCGGCGGAGCCGGACTTCGAACGGGTCGCGGACCGGCTGTACGCGCGGCACGGACAGCTCCACTGGGTGCACACGGTCAACAACGCGGCCCTGCTGGCGGCCGCCCTCGTGCACGGCGCAGCGCACGGCGCAGTGCACGGCGCAGGGGACTTCTTCGCCGCGACCGTCGGCTCGGCCGTGGCCGGAGGCTGGGACACCGACTCTGCCGCCGCCACGGCCGGATCGATCGCCGGGGCGCTCGCGGGCGGCGTCCCCGCACGCTGGACGACCCGGGACCGGCTGGCCAGCAGCCTGCCCGGCTTCGACGGCGTGTCCATCGAGTCGCTCGCCGCCCGCACGCTCGCGCTCATCGAAGGGAACCGGCAGTGATCTCGGTGTTCGGCAGCGCCAACATGGACCTGGTGGCGTACGTCGCCCAGGCTCCCAAACCAGGGGAGACCATCACGGGCCGGGCTTTCCGCACGATCCCGGGTGGCAAGGGGGCCAACCAGGCGATCGCCGCGGCCCGGGCGGGGGCCGAGGTGGCCTTCCTCGGGGCGGTGGGGGACGACGCGTTCGGGCCGGGCCTGCGCGCCGCGCTCACCGAGGCGGGCGTCGACACGAGCGGGCTGCGCGTCGTGCCCGGCCCCTCGGGCGTCGCCCACATCGTGGTGCAGGACGGCGGCGACAATTCGATCATCGTGGTGCCCGGGGCTAACGGCGCCGTCACCGGCCCCTCGCCGCGCGACGCGGAGACGATCGGCCGGTCCGACGCCCTGCTGCTGCAACTGGAACTGCCGATGGACGCCGTGGTCGCCGCGGCTCGGGTGCCCGGCGCGGAGGTGATCCTGACCCCGGCCCCCGCCGTGCCGCTGCCGGCCGAACTGCTGGAGGCCGTCGGCCTCATCGTGCCCAACGAGCACGAGGCGGCGGCCCTGACCGGCCGCGACGATCCCCGGGACGCGCTGGAGGCGCTGCTCGACCTCGTCCCCGAGGCCGTCGTCACCCTGGGCGCGCGGGGCGCCCTGTACGGCTCGCGCGACGGCACCCGGCTGCGCGAGCCCGCCGTACCGGTGCGGGCGGTGGACACCACGGCGGCGGGGGACACCTTCGCGGGGGCGCTGGCCGTGGCCAGGAGCGAGGGACGCGACCCTGCGCGGGCGCTGCGCTTCGCCTCGGCCGCGGCGGCGCTGTCGGTGCGGCGGGAGGGCGCGAGCACCTCGATGCCGCGCCGCCACGAGATCGACCGTCTTCTGGAGGGCCGGAACATGGAGGCGCTGTGAAGGGGCCGCTCGACGGCGTACGGGTGATCGACGCCGCGACGCTGTTCGCCGGGCCGACCGCGGCCATGCTGCTCGGCGACTACGGCGCGGACGTCGTCAAGGTCGAGCACCCCCGCAGGCCGGACCCGTCGCGGGGGCACGGGCCCGAGGGGCTGTGGTGGAAGATGCTCGGCCGCAACAAGCGCACGATGACGCTCGACCTGTCCACGCCGGAGGGCCAGGACCTGATGGTCCGGCTGATCGAGGACGCGGACGTGCTGGTCGAGAACTTCCGCCCCGGCACGCTGGAGCGCTGGAACCTGTCCTGGGACCGGCTCAGCGAGGTCAACCCGGGCCTGGTGCTCGCCCGGGTCACCGGCTTCGGCCAGTTCGGCCCGTACGCCAGGCGGCCCGGCTTCGGCACCCTCGCCGAGGCGATGAGCGGGTTCGCCGCGATGACGGGGGAGCCCGGCGGGCCGCCCACGCTGCCGCCGTTCGGGCTCGCGGACGGCATCTGCGCGCTGGCCACCGCGTTCGCCGTGATGACGGCCCTGCGGTCGGGCCGCGGGCAGGTCGTCGACCTGTCCATCGTCGAGCCGATCCTGACCGTGCTCGGCGCCCAGCCGACCGTCTACGACCGGCTCGGGGTCGTGCCCCCGCGCACGGGCAACCGCTCGGTCAACAACGCGCCGCGCAACACCTACCGATGCCGCGACGGCTCCTGGGTCGCGGTCTCCACCTCCGCCCAGAGCATCGCCGAACGGGTGATGCGCCTGGTCGGGCGGCCCGAGCTGGCCGAGGAGCCGTGGTTCGCCACGGGCGCGGGCCGGGTGGCGCACGCCGACGAGCTCGACGCGGCCGTGGCCACGTGGGTCGGCGAGCGGACCCGGGAGGAGGTGCTCCGGGCGTTCGAGGAGGCGGAGGCCGCCGTGGCGCCGATCTACGACGTGCGCGACGTGCTGGCCGACCCGCAGCTGCGGGCGCTCGACGCCGTGACCACCGTGGAGGACCCCGAGCTGGGCCCGCTGCGGATGCAGAACGTGATGTTCCGGCTGTCGGAGACCCCCGGGCGCATCCGGTGGACCGGCCGGCCGCACGGCGCGGACACCGACGAGATCCTGCACGGCCTCGGCCTGACCGATGCGGACATCGATGCCCTGCGGACCAAGGGCGTGGTGTGACATGTCACAGCGTGGTGCGGCATGAGCGCCGATCATGCGGAAAGGGGCACGGACGATTCGCGAGGAGTTGACGTGGTGCCTTCCACCGGCTTTCCTACCGGGCCTTCAGCCGGCAGCCCCCTGACATGGTTGTACGTGCCCGCCGACCGTCCGGACCGGGTCGCCAAGGCGCTCGGCGGGGAGGCCGACATGGTGATCGTGGACCTGGAGGACGCGGTCGCCCCGGAGAACAAGGGCACCGCCCGGGCCGCGACCGTCGCCCTGCTGGCCACGCCGCAGCCGCGCGTGGAGATCCGCGTCAACGACGTCCGCACGCCGTACGGCCAGGCCGACCTGCATGCGCTCGGCACGCTGCTGCACGGCGGCGGCGGCCTGCGCGTCCCGAAGGTGGAGTCGGCCGACGAGGTCCGCTGGATCGCCGACGCGGTGCCGGGCGTGCCGCTGCGCCCCGTCGTCGAGTCGGCCCTCGGGCTGGAGCGGGCGTTCGAGATCGCCACGGCCTCCCCGGCGGTGGCCGGGATCGGCCTGGGCGAGGCCGACCTGCGCGCCGACCTCGGCGTGACCGGTGAGGCGGGCCTGGCCTGGGCGCGTTCCCGCATCGTGGTCGCGGCCCGGGCGGCGGGCCTGCCGGCCCCGGCGCAGTCGGTGTTTCCGAACGTCCGCGACCTCGACGGCCTGGCCGCGTCCTGCGCCGAGGGCCGGGCCATGGGCTTTCGCGGGCGGGCGGCCATCCATCCCATCCAGCTGCCGGTGATCGCGGCGGCCTACCGGCCGACCCGGGAGGAGATCGCCGCCGCCCTGGAGGTCGTCTCCGCCGCCGACCAGGGGGCGGTCGCCCTCGCCGACGGCCGTTTCGTCGACGAGGCCGTCGTCCGCCAGGCCCGCCGCATCCTCACCGACGCGGGCGACCACTGAGGCGCTTCACGTCGTCCGCCGCGCGACGAACACGAACTCGCGGCCCGGGCGGTCGGGGGCGTCGCGCACGTCCAGCACGCGGTAGCCGTTCGCGGTCAGGCCCTCCTCCACCTCGTCCCGGTCGCGGAACCGGAGAGTCGAGTCCGACGTGACGACCGCGCCGTCCGCCGGGAAGGTGTAGGTGTAGCGGAAGGACACCAGCGGGGGGCTCACATCGGTGACCTCGAGACGCCGCTCCACGACCCCGGCCTCCGGCAGGTCGAGGGCGACCGGGCCGGTGTCGGAGGCCCACTCCTCCCAGGCCCGGCGTTCGGGGCGTCTGGTCTCGAACACCAGATGACCCTGCGGGCGGAGCGCGGCGTGGACGCCGCGGAGCGTCCGCGACCATTCGTCGTCGGTGAGGAACACCTGCGCGACGTTCCCCGTCATGACGGCGAGGTCGGCGCCGAACGGCGGCAGGCGGGTGGCGTCGCCGTGGACCCAGGTGACCCTTCCGGCCGGGTCCTTCGATGCGGCGATCCGCAGTGACGCCTCGGCGGGGTCGACGCCCATGACCGTGCGTCCCGCGTCGGCGAGCAGGACCGCCAGGCACCCCGTCCCGCAGCCGACGTCGAGCACCCGCCCGGCGTCCAGCTCGTCGGCGATGCGGAGATAGGCGCCCAGGTCGTCACGGTCGCCGTCGAAGGCGTCGTATACGGCGGCCAGGCGAGGGTGGGCGAAGATCGCGTCAGGCATCCGGCGACCATACCCCCGCACGCCGCCCATCACCCCGCGCGGCCCTGCCGCCACTGCTCCATGACCTGGCGGAAGGCCTCGCTCACGAGGAGCAGGAGCTCGGCGGAGTCCTCGAAGCGGGCGCCCGCCGGGGTCGCGGCCCCGAGGATCTCGGCTCCGCGCCGCGACGCGGCCACCAGGGCGTCGTTCATCCGCAGGGATGCCTGCATGGACCGCAGCCAGATCTCGTCGTCGATGACGTAACGCTCGCGCCGCGCGCCGGGGACCCGTTCCCGCCTGAGCATCCCCTGCTGTTCGAGGAAGGCGACGGCGTGCGAGATCGACGCGGGGCTGACGCGGAGCCGCTGCACCAGGTCGGCCGCGGTGAGCGCCCCGGAGTCGGTGACGTACAGGCAGGCCAGCACCCTGGCCTCCATCCGAGGCAGCCCCTGCTGGACGAGGAGAGCGATGAAGGTCTCCGTGAAGTCCTCGACCGCCCGGGGGTCGCGTCCATGGCCGCTGTCGGGGATCGGCGGGGCCGGAGGCTGAGCCGTTCTGCGTCGGCGCGCGCGGTGCCGGGTGGCCTCGTGCGCGCGGTCCGCCCCGTAGCCGCTGGGTCCGCCGTTGCGGGTGACCTCCCGCATGATGGTCGAGGCGGGCCGCCCCAGCCGCCGGCCGATCTCCGCGTATCCGAGCCCCTCGGCCAGCCCCGCGGCGATGTGCCGGCGGTCCTCGTCGGTGAGTCTGCCTCCGGGCATCGGCGATGGTCTCCTGTCTGTGACGTGCGCGGAGCTGTGCGCCCCACGCCCGCTGCACAGTATGCATTCACTCAGATCCCATTGCAAAGGGCGTCTGATCGCCCATTGCGTTCGCTGACATGTTCATTGCAATTACTCGCTCTGAGTCGTACGTATCCAGGGATCTCCTGCTCCTTCTCTGTTGACTGATCTCTGAATGCAATGTAGCGTCACAGGCGTTCAGAGATTTTCGAATGACGATGGAGATTCACGATGGGAAACGGTCTTTCCGCGGCAGGGCTCCGCGGAGTGCGTGAGGTGCTGACCCGGCACGTCGAGTCCGGGAGGATCCCCGGGCTCGTCGCGCTGGTGGGCCGGGGTGACGAGACGTACGTCGAGGCGATCGGGACGATGCGCCACGACGGTGGCGCGCCGATGCGCCGGGACACGATCTTCCGGATGGCGTCCACGTCCAAGCCGGTCACGATCGCGGCGGCGATGGTCCTGCTCGACGAGTGCAGGCTGCGGCTGGACGACACCGTGGACGCGTGGCTGCCCGAGCTCGCCGACCGGCGGGTGCTGAGGCGGGTCGACGGCCCGGTGGACGACACGGTGCCGGCGCGGAGGCCGATCACCGTCCGGGACGTGCTGTCCTCCACCTTCGGGCTCGGCATGGACATGACGTCGCTGGGCACGCCGATCATGAACGCGGTCTTCGAGCGGGGGCTCACGCCGAATCTGCCGGAGCCGATGCCCGAGCCGGATGAGTGGATGCGCCGCCTGGGCGAGCTGCCGCTGATGCACCAGCCCGGGGAGCGCTGGCAGTACCAGATCAGCAGCGATCTGGTCGGTGTGCTCGTCTCCCGGGTCACGGGACAGTCGTTCGAGGAGTTCCTGCGCGAGCGCGTCTTCGAGCCGCTGGGCATGAAGGACACCGGCTTTCACGTGCCCGCCGACCGGATCGACCGGCTGCCGGCCCTTTACGCCCCCGATCCGCGGACCGGCGAGTTCCTCGTCTGGGACGAGGCCGAGGGGGGACGGTGGAGCCTGCCGCCGGCGTTCCAGGGCGGTGGCGGCGGGCTGGTCTCCACCGTCGACGACTACCACGCCTACTTCCGGATGCTGCTGAACGGCGGCAGGCACAAGGGCGAGCGGATCCTGTCCCGGCCCGCCGTCGAGCTGATGACCACCAACCGCCTCACGCCCGAGCAGAACGCCGCGAGGAACGCCATGGCCGTGAACAACGTCCACATCTCGCACGGCCAGGGGCAGCACGGCGGCTGGGGCTTCGGGATGGCGGTGCGCACCTACCGCGGCGACTACGCCTCCGTCGGCCAGTTCGGCTGGGACGGCGGAAGCGGCACCGCGGCCTACGCCGATCCGGCCGAGGGACTCACCGGAATCCTGCTCACCCAGGTCGGGGCGTCCACCCCGGATTCGATGCGGCTCGTCCACGACTTCTGGACCACTCTCTACCAGGCGATCGACGACTGACACCGGGCTCGGGCCCGGTGGGCCGCAGCCCGCACCTGGAAGGGCCACGCCGTGCTCGGCGTGGCCCTTCCGCATGCGCGGAGGCCGGGGCCGGGCGGGCGCGGTCGGGCGATCCCGCCGGCGGCGAAGCCGGTCGCATCCCGCCCTGACGCGGCTGACCTGGGAGTCCGCCTGCGCGCGGCCATGGACGGGCGGGGGAGGTGCGACGCCCGATTGCCATCACCCTACTTATTTGGTAGGAAATACATGTGTATCGGGCATCATGGTTGGTGCGGCGCCGGCACGTCGACCTGTGCCGTCTGAACGGCTCGGCCTGTCGCTCCTGAACCTCGACATCCCGGTCGGCGTGGTCACCTTCGCCGGCCGTCCTCCTTCCGTTGCCGTCCGCCGTGCCCGCCTTCGAGCGGCGCGGCCCGGCGCTCTCGCCCCCCGGAGCGACCACTGTGACGTCCTCCCCCTCCAGATCCCTCCCCGCCGCCCGTCCGCCGGACGCCGTGCCCCCGGTCCCGTCACCCGCCGAGGGGCCGCGCACCGGCCCGCCGCCGGCCCGGCGGGGTCGCGGAGCCCGCCGGGCCGGCGTACGGGTGCTGTCGCTGCTCGCGCTGCTCGCCCTGTGGCAGCTGGCGGCGGTCGCGGCGGACAACCCGTCGTTCGTGCCCGCGCCCCGGGCCGTGTGGGACCAGCTCGTCCTGCTGTCCACCACGCACGACGGCGTCCGCGGCTACGGCGGCCACCTGCTCGTCGAGCACCTGGGAATCAGCCTGCGCCGCATCCTCATCGGCTCGGCGCTCGGCGTCGCGGCGGGGCTCGTGCTCGGCGTCGTCCTGGGCACGGTGCCGTGGATCCGCCTCGTGGCCGAGCCGGTCGTGACCTTCGTACGGGCCCTGCCGCCGCTGGCGTACTTCAGCCTGCTCATCATCTGGTTCGGCATCGACGAGACGCCAAAGCTGTGGCTGCTCGCCATCGCCGCGCTCCCGCCGGTCGCCGTGGCCACCGCCGCGGCCGTCCACGGCGCGCCCACCGGACTGGTGGAGGCGGCCCGCGCGCTGGGCGCCTCGCGGTGGGACGCCGTCAAGGACGTGGTGCTGCCCGCCGCGCTGCCGGAGATCTTCACCGGAGTCCGGCTGGCCGTCGGGGTCGCGTACTCCTCGGTCGTCGCGGCCGAGACCGTCAACGGCGTGCCCGGCATCGGCGGCATGGTCCGCGACGCACAGCGCTACCTGCAGACCGACGTCGTGGTGCTCGGGCTGCTCGCCATCGGCCTGTCCGGGCTGCTGATCGACGGTCTGCTGCGCGCCGCGGAGACCCGGCTGATCCCCTGGCGCGGCCGCATCTGACCCCGTCCCGCCCGCCGAACCTCGTCAACCCCCTTCCAGCCCAAAAGGAACTCCCCTCCATGTCACGACCACGCCTCACGCGTCTGCTCCCCGTCGTCCTGGCCGCCACGACGGCCGCCGTACTGGCCGCGTGCGGCAACGGCACCGCCTCCGGCGGAGGCGGGGGCGGCGACGGTACGGCGGAGCGCACCATCCGCGTCGCCTACCAGGCGTTCCCCAGCGGCGACCTCATCGTGAAGAACAAGGGCTGGCTGGAACAGGCACTGCCCGGCTACACGATCAAGTGGACCAAGTTCGACTCGGGCGCCAGCGTCAACACCGCCTTCGTGGCCAAGAGCGTGGACATCGCCGCCATCGGGTCGAGCCCGGTCGCGCGCGGGCTGTCCGCGCCGCTGCACATCCCCTACCAGGTGGCGTTCGTGCTCGACGTCGCCGGAGACAACGAGGCACTGGTCGCCCGTGACGGCACCGGCGTCTCGTCCGTGGCGGACCTGCGCGGCAAGAAGGTGGCCACGCCGTTCGCCTCGACGTCCCACTACAGCCTGCTCGCGGCCCTCGACAAGGCGGGGGTGCCGGAGTCCGCGGTGACCCTGGTCGACCTGGAGCCGCAGGACATCCTGGCCTCGTGGACGCGCGGCGACATCGACGCCGCCTACGTCTGGCTGCCGACGCTGGACGAGATCAAGAAGACCGGCAGGACGCTCATCAGCAGCCGCGAGCTGGCCACGGCGGGCAAGCCGACCCTCGACCTGGGCGTGGTGTCGACCGCGTTCGTCCAGGCGCACCCCGACGCGGTCGACGCCTGGCGCAAGGTCGAGGCCAGGGCGCTCGACCTGATCGCCAGCGACCCCGACGCCGCCGCCCAGGCGGTCGGCGCCGAGCTCAACCTCGGCAAGGACGAGGCCAAGGCGCAGCTCAGCCAGGGCGTCTTCCTCAAGCCGGCCGACCTGGCCTCGCCCGAGTGGCTCGGCACGCCGGACAAGGTCGGCGGCCTGGCGCAGAACCTGGTGAGCGCGGCGCAGTTCCTCAAGGACCAGCAGAAGATCGACACGGTGCCCGATCTCGCCACGGTGGAGCGGGCGATCTACACCAAGGGACTTCCCGATGTCCTCGCACCCTGACGCGCCCGCCGTGCCCACCGTGCCCACCGTGCCCACCGTGCCCGCCGTGCCCACAATGCCCGCCGGCCCGGACGTCGCCGCCGTCCGCCTCGAAGAGGTCGAACACGTCTACGGCGGCGGGGGAGGGCCGGTCACCGCTCTCGGGCCGATCTCCCTGACCGTCCCTCCCGGGACCTTCCTCGTGCTCGTCGGGGCCTCCGGGTGCGGCAAGAGCACGCTGCTGCGGCTCGTCGCGGGCTTCGAGAGGCCCACCTCGGGCACCGTGCTGACCGGCGGCGCCGAGCCCGTCCCGGGCAGGGGCGCCGGGATCGTCTTCCAGCAGCCGCGGCTGTTCCCGTGGAAGACCGTGGGCGGCAACGTCGAGCTGGCCCTGCGTTACGCCGGCGTGCCCCGCGCGGAACGCGCCCGCCGGGTGCCGGAGCTGCTGGAACGGGTCGGCCTGCACGACGTGGCGGACCGCCGGATCTGGCAGATCTCCGGAGGGCAGCAGCAGCGCGTGGCGATCGCGCGGGCGCTGGCGGGCGACGACCCGCTGCTGCTGCTCGACGAGCCGTTCGCCGCGTTGGACGCGCTCACCCGCGAGCGCCTCCAGGAGGACCTGCGCCGGGTGAGCGCGCAGACCGGCCGCACGTCGGTGTTCGTCACCCACAGCGTCGAGGAGGCCGTGTTCCTCGGCAGCCGCGTCGTCGTGCTCACCCGGCGGCCGGGCCGGATCGCGCTCGACCTCGACGTCGGCCTTCCGCGCACCGGCGTGGAACCGCACGAACTGCGCGCCCTTCCCGAATACGCCGCGCTCCGCGCCGAGATCGGCCAGGCCGTACGCGCCGCCGCGGCGTGACGCACCACACCACCAACCACGAGGAGAGTGAGATGACCACACCGACCGCCGTCCGGCTGGACCTGCGACCCCTCGGGCCCCACTTCGGCGCCGAGGTCGAGGGGCTGGACCTGGCGACCGCCACCGACGAGGATCTGGCCGCGGTGCGTGCCGCACTGGTCGACCGGAAAGTGCTGTTCTTCCGCGGGCAGAACCTGGACGACGACGGGCAGGTGGCGCTCGGGCGCCGTCTCGGCGAGCTGACCGCGTCCCATCCGGTCGTCGGGGGCGTCGACGAGGCGCATCCCGAGATCTACGCACTCGACAGCGCGGACAACGGCTTCGCCGACGTCTGGCACACCGACGTCACGTTCATGCCGCGCCCGCCGCTCGGCTCCATCCTGCGCGCCGTGATCCTCCCGCCCACCGGCGGCGACACGAGCTGGGCCGACGCCCAGCTGGCCTACGACTCCCTGTCCGGACCGGTGAAGGAACTGGCCGACCAGCTCACCGCGGTCCACGACGGCAACCGGGAGTTCGGTTACTACCTGGCCCAGCGTCGCGGCGGCAGGGGCAACCTCTGGGACGGCGAGGTCGTCACCCGGCTGGAGCCGGTGGAGCACCCCGTGGTCCGCGTCCACCCCGAGACCGGCCGCAAGGGGATCTTCGTCAACCCCGGGTTCACCTCCCACATCGTCGGCGTGTCCGAGGCCGAGAGCCGGGCCATCCTGGACCTGCTCTACGCCCACCTCACCAAGCCCGAGCACATCGTGCGCCACCGCTGGAGGGTCGGCGACGTCGCCATGTGGGACAACCGGAGCACGGCCCACTACGCCAACCGCGACTACGGTGACGCGCACCGCGTCATGCACCGCATCACCCTGCGCGGCGACCGTCCCTACGGCCCCGGCCGCTCCGGCCGTACGGACGGGTGAGGGGGCGCTCCGGCGCGCCGGCGTAAGGCGGCCAGGACGACGCTCACGACGAGCCCGGCCAGGAAACAGGCCATCCCGGCCCAGAACCGCTGCCCGGGCTGGTACCACTGCGCGGGAAGCTCCACCCCGTCGGGTGTGTAGACGTCGTAGAGCGGCTTCGGCTCCACCCATGCCACGAGTGCGAGCACCCGCAAGACCGCCGCGCCCAGGAAGAGGACGACGGAGATCGCGTACCACAGAACCCTCGGCGCGGGCCGCCGCGTGCGACGTGCGGACATGATTCACGATAGCCGGGCGGCCCCCCGGATCCACGGTTACCCCGAGGCGACGAGAGCGGGTCCGGAGGGTACGGGCGTGTCCCGTGCCGCCGGGGCCCGCGGCGGCCGGCGCCCGAACGCCGCCGTCGTCCGCCGTCGTCCGCCGTCGTCCGCGGTCGTTCGCGGGCTGTCAGCGTCCGAGGTGCCGGTCGAGGAAGTCGCGGAGGGTCTCGGCGAGCTCGAGGCGGTGGTCCGACAGGGCGTGGTCGGTGTCGAACACCCGATGCTCCAGAAGCGGCACCGGGTGCGCGGCGTACGCCGCCACCACGGGCTCGTGGTGCTCGGCGGCGGGGGTGACGGTGTCGCGCCCGGCCGTGCCGACGAGCAGGACCGGCCGGTCCGCGAGCCGCGGGGCGAGCCCGGCGAGGCTCCACGCCTCGCCCGCGGAGGTCATCTCCTCGACCAGCGCCTCGCCGCTGGTCCCCTTCAGCGGAAGCAGGTCCTCGCCGAAGCCCTCGACGTACGCCGCGCGCAGCGTCTCGTCCTTCCGGCAGGCGGCCCCGACCCGGCCGAAGTCGAAGGCGGAGACCGACGCGACGGCCCTGATCGACGGGTCGGCCGCCGCGGTGGTCAGCGCGGCGAAGCCGCCGAAGCTGTGCCCCGCCAGCGCCAGCCGGTCCCGGTCGAGGCGGTGCGCCGCCGCGAACTCCCGCTCGCGTACGGCCGTCGCGACGCGGGCCGCGTCCTCCAGCGCGTTCGCCCACGACCAGGTGCCGCCGACGCCCCAGGAGCCGCGGTAGTGAAAGACGAGGGAGGCGTACCCCGCCCGGCGCAGGTCCTGGGCCAGGTCGAAGTTGCGCTCGTGCCCGGGGAAGCCGTGCAGCAGCACCACGATCGGGTGCGGCCCGGGCCCGGCGGGCAGGTGGAGGACCCCCAGCAGGGTCTCGCCGCCGCTGTCGAACGCCACGGCGGTGTTGGCGGTAGGTGTGTCGAGGCTCATCCGACTCCCACTGTCGATCGGACCGGTTGACGTGATCGAGGGTAGAAGCCGGCCGGGAGCCGTCGTCGGGCGGGTCGCCGGTGATCGCCGGCGCCACGCGTGCCGGGGGCACCATGGCGAACCACGGCGCCCCCCCGAACACCACGGCGAACTTCCCGAACACCACGGCTACCCCATGGCTAGCCCCCGGCTAGGGGCGCCACGGCGAACCACGGGTCACCATGGCGCTCCGCCGGGCCCGCCCGCGCCTGCGCACGAGCGGGGCCCGGCTGAGCGCCTCCCGCCTGAGGCCGCCCACCGCGCCTCCCGCGTGGTGCCGCCACCGCGCCTCCCGCCTGAGGCCGCCCACCGCGCCGACGCGCCGTGTCTACCGGGCGGGGCCCGGCCGGGTGGTCGTGGCGGCACCGGTCACCCGGGCGTAGCCGGCGGGCCGGCTGGTGAAGGCGCCCCTGCCCC
This sequence comes from Microbispora sp. NPDC049633, assembly GCF_040675265.1. Lineage (NCBI taxonomy): Bacteria > Bacillati > Actinomycetota > Actinomycetes > Streptosporangiales > Streptosporangiaceae > Microbispora > Microbispora sp. NPDC049633. The sequence goes on along the minus strand of NZ_JBFAOO010000169.1, from coordinate 1,705 downwards.
GGGTCCGCCCGCGCAGCGCGGTCGCGTACCCGAAGAGCTCGGCCAGCGGCACGGTCGCGGTGACCACCACGGTGCCTGTCACGGTGCCTGCCACGCTGCCTGTCACGGTGTCTGCCCGGGCGCCCGCCCGCGCCGCCGAGCCGGTGACCCGGCCGCGCCTGGCCGCCAGGTCGCCCAGCACCCCGCCGACGGCGTCCTCCGGCACGGTGACGGTGACCTCGGCCAACGGCTCCAGCAGAGCCATCGCACCGGCACGCAGCGCCTCCCGCAGCGCGAGCCGTCCGGCCGTCCGGAACGCCATCTCCGAGGAGTCCTTCGGGTGGGTGGCGCCGTCGGTGAGCGTGACCCGCAGGCCGGTCACCGGATGACCGCCGAGCGGTCCCTCGGCGAGGGCGTCGCGGCATCCGGCCTCCACCGCCCCGACGTATTCGCGAGGCACCCGGCCGCCGGTGACCGTGGACCGGAAGACGAAGCCGTCGGCGTCGTCCAACGGCTCCACGTCTAGCACGACGTGGGCGAACTGTCCCGCGCCGCCGTCCTGCTTGACGTGCCGGTAGAGCAGCCCGGACACCCCGTGCACGACCGTCTCCCGGTAGGCGACGCGGGGCCGCCCGACGGAGACGTCGAGCCCGTGGGCCCGGTGGAGCTTCTCCACCGCGACCTCCAGGTGCAACTCGCCCATCCCCGACAGCACCGTCTGGCCGGTCTCGGGGTCGGTGCGGACCGACAGCGAGGGGTCCTCGTCGGTCAGCCGGGCCAGCGCGGTCGCCAGCCGGTCTGCGTCGCCGCTTCCGCGCGGCTCGACGGCCACGGAGACCACCGGCGAGGCCGCGACCGGCGGTTCGAGGACCAGCGGCGCGCCGGGAGCGCAGAGGGTGGCTCCGGCACGGGCCGCCTTGACCCCGGCCACCGCGACGATGTCCCCGGCCGTGGCCCGGTCCGTCTCGGTATGCCGGTCGGCCTGCACCCGCAGGATGCGGCCGATCCGCTCGGTGCGCCGGGCGCCGGCGTCCAGCACGACGTCCCCCCTCCTGATCGTCCCCGCGTACACGCGCAGGTAGGTCAGCCGCCCGGTGGCGGCGGCGTGCACCTTGAACACCAGCGCGGCGAACGGCGCCGCCGGATCGGCCGGCCGCTCCTGCCCGGCTCCGTCCCACGCGCCGTGTACGGGCGGCACGTCGGGCGGTGCGGGCAGATAGGCCACGACGGCGTCCAGCAGCGGCTCGACGCCTCGGTTGCGGTAGGCCGACCCGCACAGCACCACCACGCCCTCGCCCCGCAGGGTCAGGTCGCGCAGAGCGGCGGCGAGAGTCGGCGCCGAGATCTCCGGCCGGGCGCAGAACTCCTCCAGCGCCGCCGGGTGGAGCTCGGCCACCGTCTCCTCGAGCAGGCGGCGGCGCCGGCGGGCCTCGTCCACGAGGGCTTCCGGCACCGGTCCCTCCATTGCCGTGTCGCGGCCGGCGTCCCACGTCAGCGTCCGCATCCGCAGCAGGTCCACCACGCCGGTGAACCCGTCCTCGCGTCCGATGGGCAGCTGGACGACCAGCGGCGTGACCCGCAGCCGCGCGCGGATCGACGCGACCGCCGTGTCGAGATCGGCGCCGGCGCGGTCCATCTTGTTGACGAACGCGACGCGGGGCACGCCGTAGCGGTCGGCCTGCCGCCACACCGACTCGCTCTGCGGCTCCACGCCCGCGACGGCGTC
>NZ_JBFAOO010000168.1:0-16328 GCF_040675265.1 Microbispora sp. NPDC049633 | reverse complement strand
CCAGCAGCTTCAGCTCCGCCGCCGCGGCGAAGTCGGCGAGACCCAGCTCGGCGGCCGGGCCCGGCAGGCCTGCCAGGAACAGGGACGACGCCTCCTCCACGGTGAGCCCGTTGAGGCGCGTACGGTAGCCGTCGAGCAGCCGGTATCCACCGAGCGGCCCGCGATCGGCGTAGACGGGCACGCCGGCGGCCGACAGGGCCTCGACGTCGCGGTAGACGGTGCGGACCGACACCTCGAGCTCTTCGGCGATCTCCGTGGCGGTCATCCTGCCGCGGGTTTGCAGCAGGAGCAGCAGGGACAGCAACCGGCTCGCGCGCATCTGACCAGTCTGCCACCTTTACAAAGTAGATTTTATTTGCGTTCGCACATTTGCTGTGTTCAAATGAACACATGGAAAGTGCCGATCGGATCCGGGCAATCATGAACGCGCTGCGCACGACCGACAGCGTCTCCGTGGCGGAACTGGCGCTGGCGTACGGCGTGTCGGAGATGACCATCCGGCGCGACCTGGACGAGCTCGCCCAGCAGGGGGTGGTCCGGCGTGTCCGCGGTGGTGCGCTGAGCCTGCTGCTGCGCGGCGAGGAACCGCCCTTCGGCGTGCGTGAACGGGAGGCGGTCGACGCCAAGCGCCGCATCGGCGCGGAGGTCGCCGCTCTGCTGGCCGACGGCGAGGCCGTGCTGCTGGACGGCGGCACCACCGCGCTCGAAGTCGCCCGGGCCGTGCGGGAGCGCCGCCTGACCGTCCTGCCGCTGGCGCTGCAGGCGGCCCAGGAACTGACGGGCGCCCCCCGCGTCCGCCTCGTCCTGCCCGGCGGGGAGGTGCGGCACGGGGAGTTGAACTTCGTCGGTCCGCTCACCGAGACCTCGATCAGGGCCCTCCGGTTCGACACCGCGGTGATCGGCTGCTGCGGCCTGTCGGCCGAGCACGGCCTGACCGCGCACGACCTGCCCGAGGTGGCGATCAAACAGGCCGCGATCGCCTCGGCGCGCCGCGTCGTCGTCGCCTGCGACTCGGGCAAGTTCACCCGTACGGCCTTCGGGGCGGTCTGCGGGCTCGACCGGCTCGACGTGGTGGTCACCGACGAGGGCATCCCCCGGGACCAGCACGACGCGCTCACCGCCGCCGGCGTCGCCGTGAGGATCGTCCCCGCCTCGGCTCCCATCTCACCCCCCGTGTCGACCGCCGATTCCAGCGCGGTCACCTGAGCGTCGTCTCCTCCCCCGCGCGCTCGCGCCCCAGGCTCGCGTCCACGCCGTACCGGCCCGGGGCGGACGCGAGCACCAGAGGACCACTTCGCTTCCCCGCCGACGCGAACGCCAGGCCCTGCCGGTCCACGGCACCGCGCCGCGAACACCACGCGTGAGCGTTCGCACAGCACGCCCCGCCGTCCGCACACACCGCCCGCACACACCGTCCGCACACACCGTCCGCGACACACCGCCCGCACACACCGTCCGCGACACACCGTCCGCGACACACCGCCCACACGGCAGCGGGCCTTGGCCGGCCCGCGCCGCCTCGGCCCTTTCCTGCCGGGCTCAGCCCGCGCGGGCTGCACAGAAGAACCTTCCACTCCGAACCTCCGGTGCCCCCGAGGAGCACGAAATGGTCGCTGCCCTGTCCGCCCCCACCCACTCAGCGCTCCTACGCGCCCGCGTGGCCGTCTACGGACTGTTCCTGCTGTCCGGCATGGCCATCGGCACGTGGACCAGCAGGATCCCCGCCATCAAGGCGGACCTGCGGCTCAGCGACGGCGCACTCAGCCTGGGACTGCTCGGCATCGCGGCCGGCGCCATCACCGGCATGCAGGTCGTCGGCCGGCTGGTGGACCGTCACGGCAGCTACCGGACCATGCTGCCGATGGCCCTCGTCCAGGGCCTCGTCCTGGTGATCCCCGCCTACATGCCGAGCCTGCCGGCACTCGCGCTGTCCCTGTTCGCGTTCGGCGCGGTGCACGGCACCCTCGACGTGGCCATGAACGCCAACGCCGTCGTGGTCGAGCGGGCCTACGGCAGACCGATCATGTCGTCCTTCCACGCGGTGTTCAGCGTCGGCGGGTTCGCGGGGGCGTCGGCAGGCGGTCTGTTCGCCCACGCCGGGGTGAGCCCGGGAGTGACCTTCGCGGCGATGGGCGCGGTGATCCTGCTCATCGCCCTGCTGAGCGCGCGATGGGCCGCCCGCGACGACCCGGCGCGAGAAGCGGCGCAGGTCGCGTCCCCCGCGACCGGCGGGGCACGGCGGCGCCGGGTCGACAGCGCCGTGCTGTTCCTCGGCGTCCTCGCCTTCTGCTGCCTTGTCGGAGAAGGCGCCTCGGCCGACTGGGGTTCGGTCTACCTGCGCGACAACCTGGGCTCCTCCCCCGGCTTCGCCGCGGCCGCCTACGCCGCGTTCTCGATCACGATGACGGCGGGCCGCTTCGCCGGGGACCGTCTAGCCGCCCGGCTCGGGCCGGTCACGCTGGTCCGCTGCTGCGGAGGGCTGGCCGGGGTGGGCCTCGCGGCCGGGATCCTCGTCGGTCACCCCGTCGCCGGCGTGGTGGGGTTCGGGCTGTTCGGCGCGGGCCTGTCGTGCATCGTCCCCCAGGTGTTCTCGGCCGCCGGGCACCGCGATCCCGCCCAGTCGGGCCGTGCGCTCGCCGCCGTGGCGAGCCTCGGCTACACCGGCTTCCTCACCGGGCCCGTTCTCATCGGCGGCCTGGCCGAGGCGGTCACCCTCCCCTACGCGTTGCTGGTGCCCGCCGTGCTCGCGTTGTTCGTGGCCCTCGCCGCACCCGCGCTGCGCTCGCCCCGGCCGGAGGCCGCGGCCGATCGGGACGCCGAGCCCGCCCGATGACGGCCGCGGGAGCGGTGACCGGTCAGGGCCGGAGCAGCGTCTTGACGGCGCGGCGTTCGTCCATGGCCCGGTAGCCCTCGGCGGCCCGGTCGAGGGGCAGCTCGAGGTCGAAGACCTTGCCGGGGTCGATCGCGCGGTCCCAGATGAGCCGGATGAGCTCGGGCAGGAAGCGGCGGACGGGGGCGGGACCGCCGTGCAGGTGGACGCCGGAGAAGAACAGCTCCTCGCCCGGGATCCGGACGTCGTGGGCGACGCCGACGTAGCCGACGTGGCCACCGGGGCGGGTGGCGCGGATGGCCTGCATCATCGACTCCTGGCTGCCGACCGCCTCGACGGTGGAGTGCGCCCCGAGGCCGCCGGTGAGGTCCTTGAGCGCGGCGACGCCGTCGTCGCCGCGTTCGGCGATGACGTCGGTGGCGCCGAACTCGGTGGCGAGTTTCCGCCGGTCGGCGTGCCTGCTGAAGACGACGATCCGTTCGGCGCCCAGCCGGCGGGCCGCCAGGACGCCCAGGAGGCCGACGGCGCCGTCGCCGACGACCGCCACCGTCTTGCCGGGCCCTGCCTCGGCGGCGACGGCGGCGAACCAGCCGGTGCCCAGCACGTCGGAGGCGGCCAGCAGGGAGGGGATCAGGTCGGGGTGGGGCGTGCCGGGGGTGGCGACCAGGGTGCCGTCGGCCAGCGGGATCCGGGCCAGCTCGGCCTGGGTGCCGATCGCGCCTATCGGCTCGGCGCGGACGCAGCGGGACTGGTAACCGGCCCGGCAGATCTCGCAGGTGTTGTCGGAGGCGAAGAACGACCCGACGACGAAGTCGCCGGCCTTGACGTTCCGCACCTCCGGGCCGGTCTGTTCGACCACTCCGACGTACTCATGGCCCATCGGCTGGTCGTGGACCTTGTCGACACCGCGGTAGGGCCACAGGTCCGATCCGCACACACACGCGGCCGCCACACGGATGATCGCATCGGTCGGCGCCACGATCCGCGGGTCCTCGCGCTCCTCGACCCGGACGTCCCCGGGGCCGTGCATCACCACACCACGCATGGATCCTCACTCCTTCGCCGTCTGCATCGTCAGGCCGACCGGCACGGCCGATCGGCGAACTGGCCTACTACCCATCGAAAGCGCTGGTCAGCCGGGCAGGAAGGCATTGGTGAAAGGCGTACTGACAAGGCACCCCTCCGAACGCGGCCGAGGGGGTTGGACCCGCCGCGCCCGGGCAGGGGTGGGGCGTGTCCGACACCAACGATCCCGAGGAGCCGGTCCCGGCGTACCGGCGGCTCGCGGCGATGCTCCGCGAGGAGATAGTGCGGGGCCGCATCGAACCCGACCGTCCCCTGCCGCCGGAGGAGCGCCTCGTCCGCGAGCGGGGATTCGCCCCCGAGGACGTGCGCCGCGCCGTGGAGGTGCTCAGCGGCGAGGGCCTCGTGTACACGATCGAGGGGCGGGGGGCGTACGTGTCCACCCGCGCCGAGGAGACGGGCGGCGGCTGAGCGGCCGGCCGGCCCGTCCCCACCGGCAGGTGCTATCCGGCGGCGCCGGACGAGCGGGGCTCGCGCCACATGGGATACATGACCGGGCCGCCGGGAATCCGGAGCGGTTCCGGCATGTCGGTGTAGCCGTGGCGGAGGTAGAGCCGCCGGCTCGCCTCGCTGCTGGCCTCCAGGTAGGCCGGGATCCCTTCGGCGTCGAGCCTGCGGTGGTGCTCCTCCAGCAGCAGGCTGCCGAGGCCGCGGCCGGTCCTGCCGCGCTCCAGGGCGATGAACGCCAGGTAGTGGTGCGGCTCATGGGGGTGGAGCTTCTCCATCAACTGTCCGAAGACGCGATAGCGTTCGGCGTTGTCGCCCGCGAAGGACGCGATGGCCTCCTGCTCGCCGGGGATCTCGGGGAACGGCGCGGTGAACCAGACCGCCACACCCGCCAGGTCACCCGATTCGTGGATGCCGTACACGTCGCCGTGCTCCAGCGCGTGCCCGGCCCACATCGTGAAGAACCGCCGCTGCATGGGCAGGCGGTCCTCCGCCCGCGGGATGAGCCACCTGGTGATCTCGTCGACGTGGAACGTGTCGGCGATGAGCCCGCCGGCGGCGTCCGCGTCCGTCATCCGGGTGATCTCGACCGTCATTTCACGCTCCCGCCGACGGCCTGCGCGCCCAGGCCGATGTTGGCGTACACCTCGGGCCGGATCGACCTCAGCACCCGGCCCCAGACGAGACCGAGGATGATCGCGACGACGAAGATGCCGGGCAGGATCCAGCGGAGGACCGAGTCGGGCTCGACTCCGAGGACCGTGTCGAAGTTGACCAGGGTGAGGCCGATGATCACGCAGAGCGCCACGATCGCCAGAGCCGGGGCGATGCGGGTGCGCCAGGTCGTCTCCCCCCGCGAGTCACGCGAGAAGAACACGATCACCGAGATCGAGGTGACGGTGAGCAGGGTCAGCAGCCCGAGACCGCCGAAGGTGCCGAAGATGAAGAACATCTTGGTGACCGGGTCGAGACCGGAGATCGCGTACACGGTGATCACGATCAGCCCGAGCACCGTCTGCAGCAGCGAGCCGGCGATCGGAGCGGCGGTGCGGGCCGAGGTGCGGCCGAAGATCGAGGGAAGGACGTTCTCCCGGCCCAGCGCGAAGATGTAGCGGGCCGTGGTGTTGTGGAAGGCGATCATGCAGGCGATGCTGCTGGTCACGAACAGCACCGAGCCGATCGTCGAGACGGCCGTGCCCATGTGGAGGGCGGCCTGGTTGAAGATGAGACCGGTCCCCTGCTTGGAGGCGGCCTGCACGATCCCGTCCGGCCCGGTCGGCACCGTCTGCGCCCAGGCGGAGAACGAGTACAGCAGGGCGATGATCGCGATGCCCAGGTAGGTGGCGATCGGCACGGTCCGGTGACGGTCCTTGGACTCCTCGGCGAAGACCACCGACGACTCGATGCCGGCGAACCCCGCGACGACGGTGGCGAGCGCCGCGCCCACGCCGGGCACGAACAGGGCGCCGGGGCTGAAACCCTCGAAGCTGATACCGCCCGGGCCCGCGTGCGTCACGTCGCCGAGGTCGAACAGCAGCACGATGGCGATCTCACTGACCAGCAGGACGGACAGGATCTTGCCGTTGACGTCCACCCGCAGCAGCCCGAGCAGGCCGGTCAGCGCCCAGGCCACGAGCGCGATCACCCACCACGGGGGCGAGCCGCCGAACCAGTCGACGAGCAGCGGCTCGGCGGCCGACCCGATGATTCCGTAGAGGCCGAGCTGCAGCGCGTTGTAGGCCAGCAGCGCCACCCACGCGGTCGCGACCCCCTGGGTCCGGCCGAGCCCCTGGGCGGCGTAGGCGTAAAAGGCGCCCGCGTTCACCACGTGCCTGGCCATGGTCACATATCCGACGGCGAAGAGCGCGAAGACGGCGCCCAGCAGCAGGAACGCGAACGGGACGCCGATGACGCCCGTCACCGTGTACGCCGTCGGGACCGAACCCGCGACGACCATCAGCGGCGCCGCCGCGGAGATGACGAAGAACACGATGGACGGCACGCCGAGCCGGTCCTCGGCCAGTGCGGCGTTGACGACGCTGGGCCGTTGCTCTGTGAGGGACACCTGGAACTCCGTGTGAGGGGGGGCGGAGGTCACCGGCGGCTGATGACAGCCTCGCCGACGGCGACCTTGGTCTGGGCGATGAGTCGCTGCAGGGCTACGGGGAGCGTGGCGGTCGCGGCGGACACGAACCGGGGATCGTGCTCGGACAGGACCCGCTGTGCGCAGCCGGCCGCGGCCAGGAGCCCCAGCAGGACGCAGTCCCGGACCGCCGGCGGATTGCGCCGCCGCACGGCGAGGTTCAGCCGCGCGAGCGGCCACGCGGCCGTGTTGATGTCCGCCGGGGCCGCGGGCTGCTGCTTCAGCAGGTGCCTGACCGGCGGCTTCAGCAGGTTCGCGGCGATCATCCGGGCGGTGACGTCGGCGTGAATGGTCCGGGCGAAGAAGCGCAGCCACGTGCCGACCGGGTGGTGCGGTTCGGCGATGACGTGACCGAGCACCGTGCGGGTGAGCGGGTCCCCGGTGGCCTCCCGGACTGTCGCGTGGAGGCGCTCGGGATCCGAGGCGAAGTCGAACGCCACGCGCTCGGCGAGCATCAGCTCGGCGAGGACCGCGCCGGCCAGCGTCAGGCCCGTGAGCCGGGGATGAAGCAACGGATGACCCGTCACATCGTCGTGCAGGACAAAGTACAGATCATCGACAAGGGACGGGCTCGAAAGATCGCTTTCAGCCACGGTCGGCGATCATATAGGCGAATTGTTTCATCTGTCATCGCACGAAATCGCATTGTGTGGGCGACTACGCATTTCTCCGCCCGATACTCAAATTATGCCAACCGGAATGCGCTTTTCGGGTAATGCGATTACGGTCCGTCGCACCGGCGGGTGCGGAACGTGTCAGCGGATCAGGACATTCACCAGGATCGTGAGCAGGATCGACGCGACGATCGAGATGACGACCATCATTAGGCAGCCCGACGCTCCCCCGAGTGGCCGAATCTTGAAATTTCCTGGCATGGCATCCCCTCCGCTGCTGCTCGATGTGCGCCTACCCTCGACCCGCAGGCCGAACCGAGCGCGGTTTGTCCGTTTTGCGGCCGGGCATCGTCGGCCTATGACGACCCAGGACGACAGGGGCGCGACGGCTCTGGCCCGCGCCCACGGGCTCTTCAACATCGCGGGCGGGCTGTGGCCGCTCCTGCACCTGCCGAGCTTCGAGAAGGTGTTCGGCGCGAAGACCGACCGGTGGCTGGAACGCACCGTCGCCGGGCTGCTCGTCGGGATCGGCTGGACGCAGGTCCGCGCCGCGTCCGCACCCGGCGGCGCCGACCACGCGCGCCGTCTCGGCATGGCCACGGCGGCGGCGCTGCTCGCCGTCGACCTGGTCTACGTGCCCACGGGCCGCATCCGGCCCGCCTATCTCCTCGACGCGGCGGCCGAGGCGATGTGGCTGCGCGCCTGGCGGGCCCGGGCCGTACGGCCGGAGCCTCCGTCCACCCGGGGCGGCTCGGCGTTCGCCGCGGCGGCGGCGCTGGCCGCGGGCTGTGCCACGGGCGCCGTGCTGGCCACGCGGATGCTGCGGCGGCGGTCGGAGGCCGGCGACTCCGAGCTCACCCGGGCCCGCTACCTGCGCCATCCCGCGGCGCGGTGAGCCGGGTTACGGGCCACGACGACGGGTAGAGCGAACGGCAGTTCGACAATGGAGGAGTCATGGACCGAGGACCTGTGGAGAAGGACCCCGAGGAGTGGGCGACGGGGGACGAGCCGATGACCGCGCCGCAGGAGTCCTACCTGCGCACGCTGGCCAGGGAGGCCGGGCGGGACGTGCCGGAGGGACTCAGCAAGGCCGAGGCCTCCAAGCTGATCGACGAGCTGCAGGACCAGAGCCGCCGCCTGAACGACAGCCTGAACGACAACGGGTGAGCGGACCCGAAGGGACGCCCGGGGAGGACCCCGGGCGTCCCATCGGCACGCGCGGGCGCCGTCACCCGGGCAGTGTCTCGCCGCCGATCGGGGCGAGGACCTCTCCCGTGTAGTACGACGACAGCCGGTTGGCGGCGAAGAACACGTACGAGGGAGCGATCTCGTCCGGGTCGGCCGGCCGGCCCATCGGCACCTGCTGACCGAACTTGTCCACCTTCTCCTCCGGGAACGTGGCCGGGATGAGCGGCGTCCAGACCGGCCCGGGGGCCACGGCGTTGATCCTGATCCCCCGTTCGACCAGCACCTGGGCCATCGAGTAGGTGAACGCGTTGATCGCGCCCTTGGTCGCGGAGTAGTCGATCAGCTGCTTGTTGCCGCGCAGCCCGTTGATCGACGAGGTGTTCACGATCGAGCCGCCCTCGGGCATGTGCCGCAGCGCCGCCTTGGTGACGCGGAAGTAGCTGTGGATGTTGACCGCGAAGGTCCGCTCCCACTGGTCGTCCGGCAGCTCTTCCAGCGACTGCACGGGGGTCTGCCTGGCCACGTTGTTCACCAGCACGTCGATCCCGCCGAGCTCGCGGACCGTGCGCTCGACGACCTCCTCGCAGTGGCGGGGATCGGCGAGGTCGCCCGGGATGATCACACAGCGGCGCCCCTCCTGCTCCACCAGCTTCCTGGTGTGCTCGGCGTCCTCGTGCTCGGTCAGGTACGCGATCGCGACGTCCGCCCCCTCCTTGGCGAACGCCACGGCCACGGCCCGCCCGATGCCGGAGTCCCCGCCGGTGACGAGCGCACGCTTGCCGGCCAGCAGGTCGCGTCCGGTGTAGTCGCGCATCTCGTCCCTGGGCTCGGGCGTCATCTCGCCCGTCCGGCCGGGGTACTGCTGCGTCTGCGGTGGCGGTGTGGAGTTCGGCTGCTCAGACATGCACGTCGGGTACCCCCGGCCCGCCAGGGCAAACGGCCGCCGACGAGCCCCGGGACGATCGCAATCGATACACAGTGTTACCTATCCATCACGCTTTAACGCCCCGAGATGGGACATCGGGTATGACGTTGCCATGACACCCCGGTCGCGGATCGCTCCGCTCGACGTGGTCTGGAGAACGTGCGACGCCGTGCCCGAGTGCCTCGGCGTCGTCTGCGAGCCGTACGGCAGGTGCCTGGCGCACCTCACGCCGGCCGAGTCGGCCGAGATCCTGCGGGGCCTGGCGCCGGGTCAGTCCCTCGACCTGCGTGGCACCGTCCTGCCGGAGGATCTGCTCACGCGGGTCCTCGACGGCGTGGAGCGCCGTCTCGGCCGGGCCAGATTCGACCGCGCGGTCTTCACCGGCCCGGCCCGCTTCGCCGAGGTCGTCTTCGCCGGCGACGCGACCTTCGAGCACGCCGCGTTCGAGCGTCTCGCCTCGTTCTACGGAGCCCGGTTCCTGCGCAACGTCTCCTTCCGCGAGGCCAGGTTCCTGCGCGAGTTGTCCCTGCACGACGCGCGGGTGTGCGGCCACTCGGCGTTCGACCGGGTCATGGTGCGCGGCGACGCCCTGTTCGGTGGGGCACGGTTCGGCGGGGCGCCTCCGGAAAGGGCGGGGACGGCGTCGTTCCGGGGCGCGCGGTTCCACGGGTTCGCCGCGTTCGACGCGGCCGTCTTCCACGGGGAGGCAGCCTTCCGCGGGGCCCGGTTCCACCGGGCCGTCTCCTTCCGCGGCTCGGACTGTGAGGCGGGCGCCGACTTCCAGGGCGCCCGCTTCGAGGGGGCGGCCTACCTCGGCCCGATGCGGATCGTGCGGCGGCTGTCGCTGGCGGGCGTACGGGCCCGCGCGCCGTTGCACCTCGACACCGGCATGGACACCGGCATGGACACCGGCATGGACACCGGTACCGGAAGGGACACCGGCGGGTGCCGGGTGGTGCTGCGCTCGGCCGTTCTCGGCCGGCTCACCGCGCGGCTGTCCGACGCCGAGGTCGACCTGCGGGACGCGACGCTGGCCGGGCCGTCCGCCGTCACCCGTCGCGCGGGCCGGCTGCGCGTGACCTCGCTCGACGGCCTCGACGCGGACGCGCTCACGCTTACCGGCGCCGACCTGCGCGGGTGCGGTCTCGGCGGGCTGCGCCGTCCCGAGGGCCTGCGCCTGCGGGAGTGCCTGTTCGCCGCGCCGCCGGGCGGGCTCGGGCTGCGGCTGGGCTGGCCGCCCGTACGGTGGTGGAGCCGCCGCCGGGTCATCGCCGACGAGCGCCTGTGGCGGGGCTGGCCGCCGGAGGCGGATGGGCACACCGCCGTCCCCGCCGCGGACCCGGCACCCGGCCCCGCGCCCGGCCCCGCGCCCGGCCTCGCGCCCGATCCGGCGCGCCTGGCGGCCGTGTACGAGCGGCTGCGGCCGGGCGTCGACGACGCGCGGGTGGCGGCCGACTTCGCGTTCGGCGCGATGGAGATGCGGCGGCTGGGCAGTGCGCGCGGCCGGGCCAGGGTGCTGCTGTCGCTGTACTGGCTCGCCTGCGGGTACGGCCTGCGCGCGGGGCGGGCCCTCGGGTGGCTCACGCTGGTGGCGGCTCTCGCCGCGGGCGCGGTGTGCTGGACCGCCATGGCGCGCCCGGCGGGCAAGCACGGTGTCCAGCGTGCCCGGGTCGCGGTCGTACGGCCCGCGGCGTCCGCCTCCCGCCCCGCGCACGGAACCGGAGGCTGAGCGGACGGCCGCTCGATCAGCCCCAGGTGGCGTTCCTCAGGATGCCGGGCAGCCCCTTGTGGCCCCACAGGTCCGCCACCAGGATCCTCTGGGCCGGCAGGTACCACTCCCGCTGTGTGAACGTCACCTTCCGCCCCGAGCTGCCCTGCGGTTCGCAGTAGTCGGGCCAGGTGACGTACCTGGCCGTGTGTCCCCGCCCGGCCTTCCGCAGCCCCCTCGAACTCGGCTTGTTCCCGAACACCACCGGAGTGAGGCCCGCGAAGGGGCACAGCGGCTCGGAGAGCGTCGGGATGTACTGGGTCTTCCCGGTGTAGCCCCAGTAGCGCAGCGTCTTGGGGCCGACCAGCCAGAAGCCCTTGCAGTCGGCGTAGTAGTACTCGGGGTCGGCGCACGCGCCGGTGATCACCCGGACCGTGTCCCCGTAACGGCGGACCTTCCACGCGGACGGGATCGTCAGGTGCATGCCGCGGAAGGAGAGGGTCGTGGCACCCGGCGAACTCCCGGCCGGCGCCTGCGCCGCGGCCGAGGCGGCGGCGGGGGCGGCCAGCACGGCGAGGGCGGACACGGCGGCCAGAGCAGGAGATCGTTTCCTCATGCCCGCACGCTAACGATCACGACTTGTGGCCCACTTGCAACCGGCTCTCCGGCGGCGCGCGCTCATGAGCATCGAAATCTTCGATGCTCAGGGCCGCAAGCCTTCACGAGTGTTACAGCCGTTACCTCCCGTCGCCAGCATAAGCTCAATCGTTCGCAAACCAGGAGGTTCCATGACAAAGCGCCTTTATGCGGCCATAGTTGGCGCGCTGATGGTGTCGGCGCTCGCCGGTGGCTGCGGGCGTTCGTCGTCCGGGACCGCCGCGGGCGAGAACGCGGCGGCGACGACGGGCAAGACGGCCAAGGACCTGGTCCCCGAGGACGTGCGCAAGACGGGCACGCTGCGGGTCGCCACGTCGGAGGGCTACCCCCCGATGGAGATGTACAAGGAGGGCACCCAGGAGCTCACCGGGGTCGACCCCGATCTCGGCGCGGCCATCGCGGCCAAGCTCGGGCTGAAGTTCTCGATCACCAACGCGGCCTTCGACGGGCTCATCCCCGGCCTGCAGGGCGGGCGCTGGGACATCGTGATGTCCTCGATGAGCGACACCGAGGAGCGGCGCGCGGCGGTCGACTTCGTCGACTACTTCAACGCCGGCGGCGCCATCATGGTGAAGAAGGGCAACCCCGACGCCATCAAGAACCTCGAGGACCTGTGCGGCCGCACGGTGGTGCTGGCCAAGGGCAGCTCCAACCTCGCCATCGGCGAGAAGCAGAACGAGAAGTGCGCCACGAAGATGAAGATCATGCAGAGCGAGGACGCGCCCACCGGTCTGCTGTCGATCGACTCCGGGCGCGCGGTCGCCACGATCGTGGACTACCCCGTCGCCGTCATGTACGCCAAGGACACCGGCAAGTACGACGTGCTGCCCGAGCAGTACGACGCCGGGCCGTGGGGCATCGCCATCGACAAGCGCAAGACGGCGCTGCGCGACGCGGTCGCTAAGGCGATGGAGGAGCTCCAGGCCGACGGCGGCTACAAGGCCGTGCTCGACGAGTACGGCGTGACGGCCAACGCCGTCGACGGCGTGCTGGTCAACACCCAGCCGTGGAAGTGACCCGCGAGCAGGAGGCCGCCGCCGAGCTGCCGATCGAGGCCGTGCGTCCCGTGCGGCCCGGCCGGTGGCTCGGGGCGGCCGCCGCCCTCCTCTTCCTGGTCTGGCTGGCCTACACGGTCATCGTCAACGAGAACCTGCACTGGGACGTCATCGTCGCCTACCTGACCGACGGCAGGATCCTCGGCGGTCTGTGGGTCACGATCCAGCTCACCGTGCTGTCCATGGCCATCGGCCTGGTGCTCGGGGTGCTCGCCGCCGTCATGCAGCTGTCGGACAACCCCGTGCTGCGCGGCACGTCCGCGCTCTACACGTGGTTCTTCCGCGGCACGCCGCTGCTGGTGCAGCTCATCTTCTGGTTCAACATCGGGCTGGTCTTCCCCGCCTTCGCCATCGGCGTCCCGTTCGGCGGGCCCAAGCTGATCGAATGGCAGGCCAACGAGGTCATCACCCCGTTCACCGCGGCGCTGCTCGGCCTGGCCATCAACGAGGGCGCGTACATGGCGGAGATCGTCCGCGCGGGCATCCGCTCGGTCGACCCCGGCCAGCGGGAGGCGGCCGAGTCGCTCGGCATGTCGCACGGGCAGGTGCTGCGCCGCGTGGTGCTGCCGCAGGCCATGCGGGTGATCATCCCGCCGACCGGCAACCAGTTCATCTCGATGCTGAAGACCACCTCGATGGTCTCGGTGATCGCGGGGGCCGAGTTGCTGACCGTGGCGCAGCGCATCTACCTCGGCAACTTCGAGGTCATCGCGATGCTCGTGGTCGCCTCGATCTGGTACGTCGTGCTCACCACGATCGCGAGCGTCGGCCAGCACTTCGTGGAGAAGCGGTTCGAACGCGGCCACGTGCGGCTGTCCTCCCGGGTCCGCCGCAACCTGCGGCCCCTGCAGAAGGAGCCCTCATGAGTGAGCGGAGCGGGCGAATCAGTGAGCACAGCGGTCTCGACCAGCCGATGGTGCGCGTCCGCGCGGTCCGCAAGCGGTTCGGCGCGCTGGAGGTGCTCAAGGGCATCGACCTCGACGTCCCCGCCGGCGAGGTGGTGTGCATCGTCGGCCCGTCGGGATCGGGCAAGTCGACCCTGCTGCGCTGCGTCAACCGCCTGGAGACGATCGACTCGGGCCGGATCTGGGTGAACGGCGAGCTGATGGGCTACGCCGAGCGCGGCGGCCGGCTGCACGCGCTGCGCCCGGCCGAGCTGTCCCGGCAGCGGCGCGGCATCGGCATGGTGTTCCAGCGCTTCCACCTGTTCCCGCACCGCACCGCCATCGAGAACGTCATGGAGGGGCCAGTCACCGTGCTGGGCACGCGCGCCGCCCAGGCCAGACGGCAGGCGGAGGAGCTGCTCGAACGGGTCGGCCTGGCCGACCGCGCCCACCACTACCCGGCCCAGCTGTCCGGCGGTCAGCAGCAGCGGGTGGCCATCGCCCGCAGCCTCGCCATGCGGCCCAGCCTGATGCTGTTCGACGAGCCGACCAGCGCGCTCGACCCCGAGCTGGTGCAGGAGGTGCTGGCCGTCATGCGGGACCTGGCGGCGACCGGCATGACCATGATGGTCGTCACCCACGAGATGAACTTCGCCCGCGAGGTCGGCGACCAGCTCGTGTTCATGGACGACGGCGTCATCGTCGAGCGCGGCGACCCGCGCGAGGTGCTCTCCGCGCCCCGCCACGAGCGGCTGCGCACCTTCCTCGGGCAGGTCCGGTGACCGGCTTCGACCTGCTCATCCGGGGCGGCCTGCTGGTGGACGGCACGGGCCGCCCCGGACGGCCCGCCGACGTCGGCGTGGCCGCCGGGCGGCTGACCGTGCTGGCCCCGGGCGAGGCCCTCCGCACGGGCGGCGCGGCCGAGGTGATCGACGCGCGCGGGCGCGTCGTCTCCCCCGGCTTCGTCGACGTGCACACGCACTCCGACGGCGTCACGCTGCTCGGCCGGTCCGGCGACGGCTCCGACGGCTCCGACGGCGGCTCCGGCAGGGCGCTGGTGCGGGCGTCGGTGCTGCAGGGCGTCACCACCGAGATCTGCGGCAACTGCGGGTCCGGTCTCTTCCCGGCCCTGCCGGAGCGGCTGCCGGCCATGCGCGCCGAGGCGCGGATCACCTTCGGCGGCGACGTCGGCGTGTACGCCGACTTCGCGGGTTTCGCCGCCGCGCACGCGCGGGTGCCCCGGGCCAACCACCTGACCTCGCTGGTCGGCCACGGCACGCTCAGGGCGGGCGTGCTCGGCCCGGTCGACCGGCCCGCCCGGCCCGCCGAGCTGCGCACGATGTGCGCGCTGCTCGACGCCTCGCTGTCGCAGGGCGCGGCCGGGCTGTCCACCGGCCTCATCTACACCCCCGGCTCGTACGCCGGGACCGACGAGGTCGTGGCGCTGGCCGCGGTGGCCGCCCGGCACGGCAAGCCGTACGTCACCCACCTGCGCGACGAGATGTCACGCGTGGAGGAGGCGCTGGAGGAGGCGATCGAGATCTCCCGGCGCAGCGGCGCGGCGCTGCACGTCTCGCACCACAAGACCGCGGGGCGGTACGCCTGGGGACGCACCGAGCGCACCCTGCCGCGCATCGCCGCGCTGCGGGCCGAGGGGATGGACGTCACCTGTGACGTCTACCCCTACACGGCGGGCAGCACGGCGCTGGCCGCCATGCTGCCGCCCTGGGCCAACGACGGCGGGCTGGGGGCGCTCACGGCGCGGCTCGGCGACCCCGCCGAGCGGGACAGGATGCGCCGGGCCATCGCGGAGGGCGTGCCCGGCTGGGAGAACACCGTGGGCAACGGCGGCTGGGACCGCATCTCGATCGCCTGCGCCCCCCGCCATCCGCTGGCCGAGGGCAGGACCATCGCCGACCTCGCGGCCTCGGCCGGCGCCGACCCCCTCGACATGGCCGCCGACCTGCTGGTCGCCGAGGCGGGCGAGGTGACGATCATCAGCCACTCCATGGTCGAGGAGGACGTGCGGCGGGTGCTGGCCGCGCCGTACACGATGATCGGTTCCGACGGCGTGCCGAAGCCGGGCGGGCGTCCGCACCCGCGCTGGGCCGGGACGTTCCCCCGGGTGCTCGGGCGGTACGTCCGGGAGCTGGGGCTGCTCGGGCTGGAGGAGGCGGTGCACAAGATGACCGGGATGGCCGCGGCCCGTTTCGGGCTGACCGGGCGCGGGGTGATCCGCGACGGCGCGCACGCCGACCTGGTGGTCTTCGACCCCGCGGCGGTGGCCGACCTGGCGACGTTCACCGAGCCGCTGCTGCCGCCCGCCGGGATCGACGTGGTCGTCGCGGGTGGTCAGGTGGTGGTGCGCGACGGCGCGGAGACCGGCGCGCGTCCGGGTTCGGTGCTGGCGTTGTGAAGGGGATGACGTGGTGAGCGGAAAGGACGCCGTCGGCGTGCCGGGGGCGGCGCGGCTGGCGGAGGCGGCGGCCGCCTGTCCGGGCACGCTGGCGGTCTGCGTTCCCGGCCTGCTCGGGGTGAACGAGGACGTGGTGCTGCCGCTGGCCAGCACGGGCAAGGTGCTGCTGCTGGCGGCGCTCGCCCAGGACGTGGCGGCGGGCGTCGTGGACCCGGACGAGCCGGTGCCGCTGCTCGATGAGGACTACGCGGGCGGGTCGGGGTTGCTGGCCGGCCTTTCGGCCCGCGTCTGGACGGCCGGCGACCTCGCGCTGCTCACCGCCTCCGTGAGCGACAACACCGCGACGAACGCGCTGCTGCGGCGGCTCGGCCTCGGCCG
>NZ_JBFAOO010000167.1:0-16343 GCF_040675265.1 Microbispora sp. NPDC049633 | reverse complement strand
GCGGGGTGTGGCCCGGCGTGGGTGCTGGGGCCGTGCCCGGTCTCGGGGGTGGAGGGGCGGGGGCGGAAGCCCTTGAGCGCCTCGTCGACGATGCGCTCGGGCAGGTCCGCCTGGGGGTCGCCGGAGTGGGACCACTTCGTGTGCCAGATCATGGCCCCGCTGAGCAGCGCCAGCGCCATGTCGACGTCGAGGTCCGCGCGCAGTTCGCCGGTCTCCATGCCGCGGCGCAGGACGGCCGCCACGACCGCCCGGCGCGGCTCCACGGCCAGCTCGCGGAACCGCTCCGCCAGCCGGGGATGCCGCTCGGAGTCGCTCATGGCGATGTTCATGATGCAGCGGGTGCGATGGTGGCGGGACTCCTCCTGGATCACCCGGAGGTAGGTCACCAGGTCGTCTCGCACGGTTCCGCCCTGCGGCAGCGGGATCGGCGGCTTGAGCGTCGCCAGGGCGTCCACCACCAGGTCCTCCTTGTTGGACCACCGGCGGTAGATCGTGGTCTTCCCGACACCGGCGCGGCCGGCGATCGACTCGATGGACAGCTCCGAAACCCCGATGCCCTCACCGAGCAGTTCGAGAGTGGCCTCGATGATCGACCGATCCGCCTTCTCGCTGCGCGGGCGGCCCGCCGGGCGGGCCACCCCTTCAGCCGTCTGCTGCGTCTTCATGGCGAGTTCACACTACCGCCGTCTCCTTTTCGGTCTCAGCTGTGGGGACCACGGCGTCGACCGAAGCCTTGCCCGGCATCCAGCGGGCCACCACGAGGGTGCCGATGAGGGCGACGAGGGCCGATCCGAGGGCCGCCCAGTGGACGCCGGTGACGAACGCGGCGTTCGCGGCGTCGAGCAGGCTCGCACCCCGCGCGCCCAGGTTGCCGGCGACGCCGGCCGCTCCGGAGATGGACTCGGTCACGACGTGGCGGAGCTGCTCCGGCAGGGCGGTGACCTTGTCCTCCATGTCGCTGCGGTAGCTGGCGGACAGGACCGCGCCGAGGATGGCGATGCCCAGCGTGCCGCCGACCTGCCGGACGACGTTGCTCATCGAGGAGCCCACACCGGCCTTCTCACGCGGCAGCGCGTTCATGATGGCCGTGGTCGCCGGGGGCATGATGTTGGCCATCGCCGCACCCTGGACGAAGCCGAGGACCAGCAGGATCCAGATCGGCGTGTCCACCTCCACCAGGGCGTACGCCGCGAGGGCCAGCGTGATGACGAGCATCGCGACCGTGCCGACGGCCCGCGCGCCGTACTTCTGCACCATGCGCGCGCTCTGCGGCGCGAAGATCAGCTGCGCGGCCGCGAACGGCAGCACGAGCGCCCCCGACTGCAGCGGCGAGTAGCCCCGGACGATCTGCCAGTAGAAGGCCAGGAAGAACATCACGCCCATGGCCGCGAAGAACACGAGGCCGACGGCGGCGATCGCGGTGGAGAAGCCGGCGTTGCGGAAGTTGCGCACGTCGAAGGCGGGGTGGTCGATCCGGCTCTCGTACCAGACGAACGCGGCGAGGATCGCCAGGCCCAGCAGCGTCGGCACGATGACCGAGACGTCGGCGACGGTGCCGAGGTCGCTGATGCGGACGATGCCGTAGACGAGGCTGATCAGGCCGAGGATGGACAGCAGCACACCGACCGGGTCGAGTCCGGACTTGTTCGGGTCCTTGGAGTCGGGCACGATCGTGGCGATCAGCGCGAGGCCGACGAGCACGATGGGCACGTTGACGAGGAAGACCGAACCCCACCAGAAGTGCTCGAGCAGCACACCCCCCGTGATCGGGCCGATCGCGACGGCGATGCCGACGCCGCCGGCCCAGATGCCGATCGCCTTGCCCCGCTCGTGGATCGGGAAGACGTTCGAGATGACCGCCAGCGTCGCCGGCATGATGGCGGCGCCGCCGAGGCCCATCAGCGCCCTCGCCGCGATGAGCTGCATGGGGTCCTGGGCGTAGGCGCTGGCGAGGGAGGCCAGCCCGAACAGGACCATGCCGGTCATGAGCATCCGCTTACGCCCGTAGCGGTCACCCAGCACCCCGAAGGTGAACAGCAGGCCGGCGAACACCAGCGTGTAGGAGTTCATCGCCCATTCGAGCTCGCTCTGCGTCGCGCCCAGGCCGTGAACGGGATCGGCGATCGTCTTGATCGCCACGTTGAGGATGGTGTTGTCGAGGACGACTGCCAGCAGGCTGAACACCATCACGCCGAGGATCTGCCATCGGCGTGGGTGACCGTTTTGTGCTTCCACAAATCCCCCATGATTTCGATACGATCGAGTTTCGCAACGCAAGCGTAGCGCTGGCCATTCCGATACGCAACGGGTTCGTTTCATAATCCCGGCGGTGCCGCCGTGCCCGCTGGTCCATCGGGTGGCAGACGGCTCCGGCCGGGCCCGCGCGCTCGGGCCGCAGACAACCGCACAAGGTCACGCACCCGGTCAACGGCACCGCAGGGACATCGCGGCGCGGCGCGCACCCCCTGTACATCCGCGCGGGGACCGGTTCTATTCCCGGTTCGAGGCGCGCCCCATCTCGCCACCTGCGGCGCCCATGGGTGACCCGGCGGGCGCGGGCCGTTCTACTCCCCGGCAGGAGCGGGGGCAGGCCGCGCGGGCGCGGCGGGCACGGGGGTCGCGGGCACGGGGGTCGCGGGCACGGGGGTCGCGGGCACGGGGGTCGCGGGCACGGGGGCGGCCGCTCCCGGCTCGGCGGAGGCCGGAGCCTGCCGCCAGACGAGCCCGGCGAGCAGGGCCAGCGCGAGGCCGACCGCCCCGGCCACGGCGAAGGCCCAGGCGGGACCGTGGGCGTCGAGGAGCCCGCCGGCGAGGGGCCCGGCCAGGGCTCCCCCGATCGTCAGCGACGTGCCGTGCAGGCCCATCGCCTCGCCCCGCGCCGCCGCCGGGACGCGCCGGTTGACGGCGTCCACGGTGGACGACAGCGCCGGGGCGCACAGCAGCCCGGCCGGCACCAGCGCCAGGCAGAGCCAGCCCCAGCCCCCGCCGACCAGGCCCACGGGCGCGGTCAGCACGCACAGGCCGCCCGCGAGCACCACGGGCGACAACCCCCGGGACAGCCCGCCGTACACGAATCCGCCGACGAGCGAGAACGCGCACCACAGCGCGATGACCAGGCCCGTCCAGGCGGTCGCGCCGCCGGCCTTGAGCATCGCCACGACGCTCAGCTCGGTCGCGGTGAGCACGAATGTCAGTCCGGACACCAGGCAGAGCAGGGCGAGCAGGCCGGGACGCAGCCACTGCCGCCGGGGGACGGCGATCGTATGGCCCGCGTCCTCCTCGGCCGACCGCGTGGGCGGGTTGAGCAGGTACAGCGCCACTCCCGAGCCCACCAGGCCCACGGCCACGCCGTACATCGTCGCGGTGCTGTCGAACGCGGTCACGCTCGCGACGGCGAGGGCGGGCCCGACCATGTACGACAGCTCCACGCCCATCGAGTCGAGGGCGAAGCCGGTCTGGTGGTTCTCCACCGGCACCATCGCGGCCACGCACTGCCGGATGGCCCCGAACACGGGCTGGCTGAACAGCCCTCCGATCAGCGCGCCCGGCAGCAGCACGGCGTACGGCATCGCGGGCGCGGCGCACCACACGCACAGCTGCACGGCGGTCGTCACGGCCATCACCGGGCGCAGCCCGCGGCGGTCGACGAAGCGGCCGACGAGCGGTGAGCCGACCGCGGCGCCCGCCATGGAGGCGGTGCCGACCAGGCCCGCCTGGAGGAAACCCAGATGCTGGCTGTTCACCACGTGCAGGGTCAGCGTCATGCCGGTGCCGGTCAGGGGGATTCTCGCGATCATGCCGACCAGCAGCAACGCCCGCACGCCCGGCAGGGCGAGCACCCGCCGGTAACGATCAAAAGCCATTGTGGTTCCTTACCTCCGCACGGCATTGTGCCGGGTGCCTCCGACATCTCCGTCGCCGGGTCGCCCCATTTGCCCCATTTGCCCCGCGAGTCGCATGCGCGGATTACCCCGCCCACTCGGGGTGTTCCAAGCCATGTCGACATGCAATGATCTGACTGTCCGGGGACGCCACAGGGGCGCCACGAGGCCTGGAGGTAGCCATGTCCTCTGTTTCCGTTGTGTCCGCACCCGCCCTCTACGGCGGCGCCGCGGGGCGCAGGGTCACCGTCCGCGACATCGCGGCCGCCAAGGAGCGCCACGAGAAGTGGCCGATGGTGACGGCGTACGACGCCATGACCGCCAAGGTGTTCGACGAGGCGGGCATCCCGGTGATGCTCGTGGGCGACTCGGCCGCCATGGTCGTCTACGGCTACGACTCGACGCTGCCCGTCACGGTCGACGACCTCATCCCGCTCACCGCCGCGGTCGTACGCGGCTCGTCGCGGGCGATGGTCGTGGCCGACCTGCCGTTCGGCTCCTACCAGGCCTCACCCCAGCAGGCGCTGGAGACCGCGGCCCGCTTCATGAAGGAGGCCGGCGCGCATGCCATCAAGCTGGAGGGCGGCCACCGGGTCCTCCCGCAGGTGGAGCTGCTCGTCTCGGCCGGAATCCCGGTCATGGCCCACCTCGGCCTGACCCCGCAGTCGGTCAACGCCTTCGGCGGCTACCGGGTGCAGGGCCGCGGCCAGGCGGGTGACGAGCTCATGGCCGACGCGAAGGCGCTGGAGCACGCGGGCGCCTTCGCCGTCGTGCTGGAGTGCGTCCCCGCCGACCTCGCCCAGCGGGTCACCACGTCGCTGAGCATTCCCACGATCGGGATCGGGGCCGGGCCCGACACCGACGCGCAGGTCCTCGTCTGGCAGGACCTGATGGGCCTGACCCCGCAGCCCGCGAAGTTCGTGAAGAAGTACTTCGACCTGGCCGGGGAGATGGACCGGGCGATCCGCGCGTACGCCGACGAGGTCGTCTCCGGCGCCTTCCCCAGGCCCGAGCACAGCTACCGCTGACGCCCCGCCGGGCGGCCGCGGCACCCGCCGTGGCCGCCCTTCGCGTGAGGGCGCCTCAGGTCGCGTCGAGCGCCTGGGCGAAGTCGGCCCACAGGTCCTCGGCGTGCTCGATGCCCACCGCCACCCGGACCGTCCCCTCGCCGATGCCCGCGGCGGCCAGACCCGCGGCGCTCACCGTACGGTGCGACGTCGTGGCCGGGTGGAGGATCAGCGTCTCCACGCCGCCGAGAGAGGGCGCGAGCAGCGCGAGCCGGACGTTGCGCATGAACGCCTCGCCCGCCGTACGCCCTCCCGCCAGATCGAAGGAGAACACGCCGCCGAAGTCGGGCAGGAGCTTGGCGGCCAGCTCGTGCGACGGGTGGGAGGCCAGGCCCGGCCAGTGGACGGCGGCCACGGCCGGGTGCCCGGCGAGCCGCGTCGCGAGCACGCGGGCGTTGGCGCAGTGGCGCTCCATCCGCAGCGGCAGCGTCTGCATCCCCCGCAGGGTCAGCCAGGCGGCGAACGGGTCGGCCGTCGCGCCGAGCTCCACCGCGTACGACCACACCGTGCGGTGCAGGTCCTCCGAGGCGAACACGGCGATCCCGCCGACGACGTCGGTGTGCCCGGACAGATACTTGGTCACCGAATGCACCACGATGTCCGCGCCGTGCTCGATCGGGCGGCACAGGACCGGCGAGGCGAAGGTGTTGTCGACCACGGTGAGGATCCCGGCCTCGCGCGCCGCCGCGCACATCCCCGGCAGGTCGGCCACCTGCGTCATCGGATTGGCGATGGTCTCCAGATACAGCAGCTTCGTCGTGGGCCGCACGGCTGCCCGTACGGCGGCGGGGTCGTCCTGCGGCACGTGGGTGACCTCGACGCCGAAGCGCTCCACGAGGCTGTTCAGCGCCTGTGCGGTGGCGCCGTACAGCGCCGACTGGGCGATCACGTGGTCGCCCGACCTCAGCAGGCCGAGGAGCACGGCGTTGATCGCGCCCATGCCCGAGCCGGTGGCCACGGCGGCCACGCCGCCCTCCAGCCCGGCGACCGCCTCCTCCATGGCGCGGACGGTGGGATTGGAGAGCCGGCCGTACACGTACGCCCCGTCGGGCCGCCCCATGCCGTCGGCGAAGACGGCCGGATCGTCGAAGACGAACCCCGAGGTCTGGTAGATCGGCATGGCGATCGGCCTGCTGCCCTCCGGCGTGGGCCGGGGCAGGTGGACGACGCGCGTTTCCGGATGCAGGGAGTCCATGCCGTCCAGAATGACCCAGAAAAGCCGCTCTTGTCAGATTGGCTGGCCAGTGCTCGGTTACGCGTCGAGCGGAGGAGGGTTCCGTCTCCGCCGCGCCCGGTGAGGATGAGGAGGTGGATGTCAGCTTCCTCCTCGTGCACAGTCCCTCCGTCGGCCCCTCGACCTGGACCCCGGTCGCCGAGGCCCTCCGGGCGCGCGGGCACACCGCCGTGGTGCCCCCGCTGACCGACGTGACGGCGGGCCCGCCGCCGTACTGGCCGAGGGTGGTGAGCGAGGTGGCGGCGAGCGCGCCGCACGGGCCGCTCGCCGTCGTCGCGCACAGCAACGCGGGGCTGTTCGTGCCGCTGATCGCGCAGGCCCTCGCCGGGCAGGTCGCCGCGTGCCTGTTCGTCGACGCCGCCCTGCCGCCGCGCAGGGGCGCCTGCCGTGCCGCGGAGCCGGAGCACCTCGCCTTCCTGCGCGGCCTCGCCGACGACGCGGGCGTCCTGCCCCGCTGGACCGACTGGTGGCCCGAGGACGACGTCGCCGCGCTCCTGCCCGACCCGGTGGTCCGGCAGGTGGTCGTGGCCGAGCAGGCGCGGCTGCCCCTCGCGTACTACTCGGAGGAGATCCCGGTGCCGGCCCGATGGGACCACCTCAGGAGCGGCTACCTGTGGTTCGCGGACGCGTACGCCGCCCTCGCCCACGAGGCCGGGGAGCGGGGCTGGCCGGTCGCCCGCATCCCCGGCGAGCACCTGCACCAGCTCGTCGCCCCCGAGGCGGTGGCCGACTGGCTCGTCGCCACCGCCGTGTGAGGCTCAGACGTCGGTGACCCGGATGCCCGCGTGGGCCTTGTAGCGGCGGTTGATCGAGATCAGGTTCGCCGTGAACGCCTCGACCTGCTGGGCGTTGCGCAGGCGGCCCGCGTAGACGCCGCGGGCGCCGGGGATGCGGCCGGCGAGCGCGCGTACGACGTCGGTGGCCTCGCGGTCGTCGCCGAGCACGAGCACGTCGAGGTCGATCTCCGCCACCGAGGGGTCGAGCAGCAGGACCGCCGACACGTGGTGGAAGGCCGCGACGACCCGGCTGCCGGTCAGCACCGCCGCCGCCTGCTGGGCCGCGCTCCCCTCCTCCACCGGCAGCGCGTACGCCCCCCGCTTGTCGAAGCCGAGCGGGTTGACGCAGTCCACCACGATCTTGCCGGTGAGCGGCTCGCGCAGGGACTCCAGCAGGGCCTTGTGCCCCTCCCAGGGCACCGCGACGATCACGATGTCCGCCTCGGCCGCCACATCGGCGTTGGTCGCCCCGCGTACGCCGATCTCACGCGCCGCCTCCTCGGCGCGCTCGGCGCTGCGCGAGCCGATCAGCACGGTGTGCCCGGCCAGCGAGAACCGGCGGGCCAGTCCCTTGCCCTGGTCGCCGGTCCCGCCGAGGATGCCGATGGTCAGCGCGGAGACGTCGGGGAGATCTACGGTGGTGTGCTCAGCCATGGCTCAGATCATGCCAGCAGACCGCGCCCGGGAGCGGCCCGGGCCCGATTCCGGGGCCCGATCCGCCGGGGACACGATCCGCGGGACCTGAGAGGCCACGGGCGGCCCTGCCGGGCGGCTCGCTGCCTCACATGTCCCGGCGGCGATACACGGACACCGCGACGGCGGTCAGGACGGCGGTCCAGGCCGTGAGGAGCACCGCGCCGTGCACCGGTGTCACCGCGCCCCCGTCGTCGGCCGGTGGGAGCCACATGGCGAATCCGGCGCTGTCCGGAAGGTATCTCGCCGCGAAGACGTGGTCGCGCAGGATCGGTCCGGCGATGAAGAGATACCCCAGCAGGACGACGACCGCCGCGAGCGTCCGGCGCACGAGGGCGCCGACGGCCGCGCTGATCAGCGTCGTCAGCGCGAGGTACGCGACCGCGCCGCTCAGCGCCCCCGCGGCACGGCCCGCGGTCACGGGCGCGGCCGTGTCGCCGAGCACGACGGCCGCGAGGACCACCCCGGACGCGGCCGTGATCACCCCGGCGGGTAGCACGACGATCGCCAACGCGATGTGCTTGGCGGTGAGCTGGAGGGCCCGGCGGGGCATCGCGGTCAGCGTGGTGCGAATCTGCCCGCCGGTGTACTCGGAGCAGGCGGCGAGGACGCCGAGGATGACGAAGCCGGCCTGCGTGTAGCCGATCGGAGCCAGTCCGAGGTCGGGGACGCTCGGGGTGCCGGCCGAGCCCCGGAGGCCGGCGACCGTGTACGCGATCGCGAGGACCGGGTTCGCCGCGAGAGCGCCGCCGAGCGTGAGCCAGGTCGCCGGAAGCGACACGAGCTTCGACACCTCCGCCGCGAGCGCCTGGACCGCTTCCCGGCCGCGGGTGCGCGTCGCCGTCCCGGGAAGGGTCATGCGTCCCTCCACGCGAACGAGATCGCGGCGATCACGAGCAGCGCCGTCACCCAGGCGGTCATCACCAGGCCTCCGGTCAGCGGACTGATCTCGGCGGTGCTGCCGGCGAGGTCCCGGATGAACATGCGGATCCCGGCCATGTCGGGCAGGTAGTTCGCCAGCGGCGTGATCTTCGTCAGCAGGTAGGTGACGGAGACGACCGAGGTGTTCGCGACGAGCACCGTGAGCGGAACGACCCCGTGGCGGGTGAGCACGGTGATCCCGGCGGCGAGGAGCGCGGTGTACGTCCAGTAGCAGACCACGCCGGCCAGCCGCGGAACGTCGTCCGCTCCCCATGCCGGAGCGTGCTCGCCGAGCACCACGCGGACGACGCCCATGGTGCCCCCCGCCGCGATGATCGCGAGCATCGCGGCGCCGATCGCGATCGCGGACATTTTCGCGAGCAGGAATCGGAGGCGGGAGGGGACGGCGGTCAGGCTGGTGGTGATCTGACGCCCGTCTCCGGATTCCGCGCTCTCGGTGACGTACTCGCTGCCGACCCCGGCGACGCCGAGAACGATCGCCCCGACCACCCCGAAGGCCAGCTCCTGGTAGCCGGTGTCGATCGCGGCGATCACCGTGACGCCCCGGTCGATCGCGCCACGGGCCGAGGAGGCGGTGATCGCGGCGACCACGCCCGGCACGAGCACCCCGGCCGCCGTCGCGATCCACACCGCCGGCAGGGAGGCGAGCTTCGAGGCCTCCGCCGCGAGCGGCTTCACGGCGCACCACCGGTGGTGCGGGCGAAGAACGCGTCCTCGAGGGTGCGGTGGGAGCCGGTGACCTCGCCGAGGGTGCCGTCCGCCACGACCCTGCCCTCGTTGATGATCACGACGTCGTCCACCGTCTCCGCGAGCTCCCCCATCAGGTGGCTGGACAGCAGCACGGTCCGGCCGGACGCGGCGCGTTCACGCAGGAAGGTCCTGATCCACCGGATGCCGTCCGGATCCAGCCCGTTCACCGGCTCGTCCAGGACCAGGATCTCCGGATCGCCGAGCAGCGCCGTCGCCAGCCCGAGCCGGCGCCCCATGCCCAGGGAGTAGCCGCCGACCCGCTTCGACGCGGCGTTCGTCAGGCCCACGACCTCGAGCACCTCGTCGACACGGGCACGCGGCAGTCCCGCCGAGCGGGCCACCCAGCGCAGGTGTGCCCGGCCCGTCCGCGCCCGGTGCGCCCCGGAGCCGTCCAGCACGGCCCCGACCACGGACAGCGGGTCACGAAGCTTCGCGAACGGGACGGATTCGATGAGCGCCGTGCCGGAGGTCGCCCGGTCCAGGCCGAGCAGAATGCGCAATGTGGAGCTCTTGCCCGCGCCGTTCGGGCCGAGGAACCCCGTCACCCTTCCGGGGCGGGCCCGGAAGCTGATGCCGGTGAGGATCTGCCGGGAACCGCGCCGCTTGACGAGGTGGTCGATCGTAATCATGTGCACAGGTGTACGCGGAGCGTCATCTCCGGTCATCGGGCCGGAGACCGGACTCGTTCTGGCGGCTCGGCCCTGGACCTCTCGGACCCTGGTCCGATGTGCCCGTCGAGGAGAGTCCTTAGATTTGGACCATGGGGGCCGATCAAGCACTTCCGAGACGCGGGCGGCGAGTCTGGCCACTGGCCGTCGCCGTTCACTTCGTGCTGTTGCTCGCTCTTCTCACGGTCAGCCGCGGAGGTCTCGCCGCAGTCGTCCTCCCCGTCGTCATCGCCGCGCTGGCGCTGGCGGTCACCGTGCGGGCGGCGTCGAGCGCGCGCCGGCAGCGGATCGCGTACGAAGCGCGGCTCACGGCGTGGGCCGGCGAACGCGCGGCGCAGGCGGAACGACTCCGGATCGCGCGCGAGCTGCACGACATCGTCTCCCACGGTCTCGGCCTGATCACCGTCAGGGCGAGCGCGGCGTGTTATCCCGGCGCGGCCGACGACCCCTCCGCGGCGCTGTCGGACATCGAGCGCATCGGGCGGCAGACCACGACGGAGCTACGCCGCATGCTCAACGTGCTCCGTGACTCGACCGCTGTGGCCGCACCCCTGCGGCCCGCGGACTCCCTCCGGGACCTGCCGGCCATCATCGAGGATGCCCGGAGGGCGGGCCCGGCCGTCACTCTCAGGCTCGGCGAGATCGACGACATCAGCCCCGGGGCGCAACTCGCGGTCTGCTCCGTCGTGCGCGAAGCCCTCACGAACACCGCCCGGCACGCCGGGCCGACCAGCGCGACCGTGTCCGTCCGTCGCGACGGCGACTGGATCGTCACGAGCGTCCTGGACGAAGGACCGGTGGATGGATGGACCCCGCACGCGGGAGCCGGGCACGGAATCGAGGGGCTGCGGGAACGCGTCACCGCGATCGGCGGGACCTTCGAAGCCCGGCACGCCGGGAACGGCTTCCGCGTCACCGCCCGCATTCCCGAGGCCCGGCTGTCATGAACGACCGCGGAACTCCGATTCGCGTCGTCATCGCCGACGACCAGCCCCTGCTGCGCCACAGCCTCGCCGCCGTCATCGACGCCAACCACGACATGGCGGTCGTCGGCGAGGCGGGCACCGGCGACGAGGCCGTCAGGCTGAGTGCCGAACTGCGTCCCGACGTGGTGCTCATGGACATCCGGATGCCGGGTACCGATGGGATCGCGGCCACCCGCCGCGTCATGGCCGGCGCGGGTTCCGGATCCGTGAAGGTCATCGTGCTCACGATGTTCGAGCTCGACGAGTATGTCCGCGCCGCTCTCCACGCCGGCGCCAGCGGCTTCCTCCTCAAGGACTCCCACCCCGACACGCTTCTCGACGCGATCCGCCGGACTCACCGGGGTGAATCGCTGTTCGCCCCGCAGGTTCTCGCACGCATGATCGAGGCCTACGTCGCCCAGCCACCACGCGCGCGGCACGCGCGCCTGGACGCTCTCACCGAACGGGAGACCGAGGTTCTCACCCTGGTCGCTCGCGGGCTCTCCAACGGCGAGATCGCCGCGCGACTCACGATCTCGATCAAGACCGTCAAGACCCACATCGGCAACCTGCTGAGCAAACTCCAGGCTCGGGATCGCGCGCACCTCGTCATCGCGGCCTACGAGGGCGACCTCGTCCGCTCGACCCGCTGAAGCGCGCGTACGACCGGCTGCCGGCCGGCGGTCCCGCGTCCGCGGAGAACGCCGGCGGCGGCTCTGCCAGACGCTCAGCAGTTGGGGATGGCGGGGAGACCGGCGACGCGGGTGGCGAGCCAGGCGACCGCCAGCGGGCCGCCCTCGACCGCGCCGAGCACGTGGCTGCCGGCCGGCAGCCCGGTCCACAGGACGTTCACGCCCCGCGCGCAGTACTCCTTGCGCAGGGTCCGGCCCACCTCGTACGGGATGATCTCGTCACCCTTGGCGTGGTAGAGGAACAGCGGCACCCGCGGCGCGGACGCGCCGAGGCGGTTCTCGGCGAGGCGGGCCCGCCAGTCCGGCAGGTTCATGACGTCGGCGGTGGTGAAGTCCGCTAGGCGCCGCCCGTCGAACCTGGCGCGCAGGTCGCTCACGCAGTCGTCGCGCGCGTCCCCGAACAGGGCCGCGCCCTCGGGGGTCAGGTAGCTCTCGAGGTTCAGCTCCGGATAGGCGGCGTCCAGCCCGATGCCGGCCGCCGCGGCGAGCCCGAAGTCGCCCGTGCCGTCCAGGTGGTCGGCCACCGCCCGCAGGTCGGCGGGCACGCCGCCCGCCGCGACGCCTTTGAGCCGCAGTTCGGGCGCGTACGACGGCTGCAGCTGGGCGGCCCAGGCCGCCGACGCCCCGCCCTGCGAGTAGCCCATGACCACGACGGGGGCGGTGGCGGACAGGTTCGCGTCCGGCACCCGCGCCGCCGCCCTGATGGAGTCGAGCACGGCGTGTCCCTGGGACAGCCCCGCCATGTACGTGTGGTCGCCCGGCGTGCCGAGACCCTCGTAGTCGGTCATCGCGACGGCCCAGCCCTTGAGCAGCATCAGGCTCACGATGGCGAGTTCGGCCTCGGTGCCGTTCGCCATGGCGGCCGACGGCGCGCACAGGTCGCCCATGCCGTGCGTCCCCACGGCGTATCCGGCGATGGGCCGCCTGCCGAGCGGATACGGGGCGTCGGGGACGAGCAGGGTGCCCGAGACGACGTTCGGCTCCCCGGTGGCGGACGTGGAGCGGTAGCGGAGATGCCATGCCTTGACCGGCACCTCCAGCAGTTTGCCGGGCAGGAGATAGACGGTCGTGCGGCCGGCTTCGACGACGTCCCCGGCGGAGGTCGCGCGTGCGGTGCCGGTGAGCGCGGGCAGCAGGAGGAGAGCCCCGATCATGGACAGGGTGGCACGAACGCGAAGGTTCATAGAGCCGCCTTCCGGCTGTTGGATCACATTCCACAATCGGCGCCGCGAGCTGATCGTTACCTGACGGTAACGGTGTGTCAAGGACCCAATTGGCGGGACTTCACGCGCTTGTGTCAGGCACCATGGCGGTCATGGACGCCGCATCGGTGAACCTGCTGCGCGAAGTGCTCGCCTCCACCGGATGGGTCGAACGCACCCGGGAGCTCGGCCTGGCCCTGCGGGCCACCCGGTCGGCCGGGGGGCTCCTCGTCGTCGGCACCCCCGAGGACGAGCCGTGGCACGTCACCGCTCATCTCGCCGACGAGGCCCGGCTGTCGGGGCTCGCCCAGCTCTCCCCCACGCTCGTCCGCTGGGCGCCGCCGCCCGGCGCGCCCGCCCACCTGCGGGTCGGGATGGAGCGGCTGCGCGGCACCGGCAGGGGCGAGACGCTCTTCGTGGTCGCCGAGCAGACGGCGCCCGTGCCCCTGCTGGAGCGGGTGGACGACGCCCGCCGCAGCGGCGCCACGATTCTCGCCGTCGACGGCGGCGACCCCGAGCTGGAGTCGCTGGCCCACGACGCGATCGCCGTACCGGCCGGGGAGTCCGTCCTGAGCTTCGACGCGGCGCAGCACCTGGTGAGCAGCGCCGCCGGGGAGGTGCGGCGGCTCGGCCTGCGGGAGCGCCTCGCCCGCCTGGCCGACCGGATCACCGGCCCCCAGGTGAGCGACTGAGGTGAGCGACTGAGGTGAGCGACTGACGCGCACGGCGTCCGGCGGCGTGTCAGGACGTGGGCGGATCGAGCGGGACACGGCTGAGCTCGCTCACCCGTCGGTCCACCGCCTCGGCCGCCTCGCGCAGCACCTCGATCACCACGGCCTGCATGGGGTCGGGCTCCCCCGACGCCGTACGGCTCACCCTGGTCAGCGCCTCGATCCTGCGGCTGCCCACGCCGCGGATGCCGGTGACGACCACCTCGCCCGGCGGCACGTCGAGCAGCGCCAGCGACGGCACGATCGCCACGCCGTGCCCCGCGGAGACCAGCCCGAGCACGGGCGGGAACTCCGCGATCACGTGCACGCGGCGCGGGACGAACCCGTGGAGCTGGGCGAGCCGTTCGAGCGCCTGCCCGCACGCCTGGTCGGGCACGCCGGCGACCCACGGCAGGTCGACGAGGTCGGCGACGGTGGCGGGCACCCGGTCCCACGACGGCGGGGCGACGATGCGGTACTCGTCGTCGTGGAGGCGGTGCCGGGACATCGATTGCAGGGACGCGGCGGGCCGGCTCATGTCCCGTTCCGTCACCACCAGGTCCACGCCGCCGAGGCGCAGCTCCTGCACCGCGCCCGGCCCGAACAGCTCGTGGATCACGGGGGTGATCCGCGGGTGCCGTACGGCCAGCTCACGCAGGGCGGGGACGAGCAGATGCCGGATCACGGTCGGGAACGCCGCGACCGTGACCGGCCCGGACAGCCGCTCGGCGAAACGGTTGAGCTCCTGCCTCGCCTCGGTGAGCTGCTCCTCGATGCGCTCGGCGTACGCCGCCAGCACCCGGCCGGCGGGAGTCAGCGTGACCCTGCGCTGCGACCGGTCGAACAGCGCGAGGCCGACCTCCCGTTCCAGCTGGGCGAGCTGCTGGGAGACGGCGGAGGGTGTGAGATGCAGCGCCTGGGCGGCCTTCATGACGCCGCCCCTGCGGGACACCTCGTGCAGGATCCGCAGCCGCCGGGGGTCGATATCCATACAGCGGATCTTATGTGTGGATTAAGAATCCTTCACTTGCTCTTCACTCTGCAGGGGCAGGATCATCGCACCATGACCACTTCCCTGGACGGCGAGCCGTCCTGATGTCCACGTTCATCACGATCATCGGCACCGCGGGCGCCGTCGTCCTCCTGCTCGCGTACGCGATGGTGTCGTCCGGCAGGATGTCCGGGGACGGCCTGCCCTACCAGCTGCTCAACTTCGGCGGGGCGGTCACCATGATGGTCAACAGCGCGTACCACTCCGCCTGGCCCTCGGCGATCCTCAACCTGGTGTGGAGCGGCATCGGCGTGTGGACGCTGGGCCGCTTCGCCGCCCGCCGCGCGGCGGCACGCCGATCCGCGGGCACGGCCGCGATCGGCTGAACGCCTGTCACGCCTCGCGGGCGGCGAGCGCGTCCCCGGCCCGGTCCGGGGAGACAGGGCGGATCGGAGCCGGGGAGAAGACGGCGGGAACGCCGGTCCGGGAAGAGGTCAGGGGATCAGTCGTCCCAGTCCTTGTCCTGCTCGCTCCAGCGCCGGTTGCGCTCGGCCGCCGTCTGCAGGGCCTGGGCGGCGGCGTCGCGGGAGTCGTAGGGGCCGAGCCGGTCCTTGTTCGGGCAGCCCTTCTCGGGCTCGACGGTCATGTGCTTCAGGCAGAACCACCATTGATCGCTCACGCCCATAATCGTGCCCCCTTGACGCGCAACTAGACTTGGCCGCATGACCACGCTGCTCCGCCCCGGGCGGATCTCGCCCACCCGTAAGGTTCCCGCCCACATCCCCCGCCCCGAGTACGTGGGGAAGGCCGAGCCCAAGAAGGGCGACAGCGACGTCAAAACCCCCGAGACCATCGAGAAGATGCGGATCGCGGGCCGGATCGCCGCGCAGGCGCTGGAGGAGGTCGGCAAGCACGTCGCCCCCGGCGTGACGACCGACGAACTCGACCGGATCGGCCACGAGTTCCTCTGCGACCACGACGCCTACCCCTCCACGCTCGGCTACCGCGGCTACCCGAAGTCGCTGTGCACGTCGATCAACGAGGTGATCTGCCACGGGATCCCGGACGACACCGTGCTGCGCGACGGTGACATCGTCAACGTGGACATCACCGCCTTCATCGGCGGCGTGCACGGCGACACCGACGCCACCTTCCTGGTCGGGGAGGTCGACGAGGAGTCCCGCCTGCTGGTCGAGCGGACCCGCGAGGCGATGATGCGGGCGATCAAGGCGGTCGCGCCGGGCCGCCAGCTCAACATCGTCGGCCGGGTCATCGAGGCGTACGCCAAGCGCTTCGGCTACGGCGTCGTCCGCGACTTCACCGGCCACGGCATCGGAGCCTCGTTCCACTCCGGGC
Organism: Microbispora sp. NPDC049633; assembly: GCF_040675265.1. Taxonomy (NCBI): domain Bacteria; kingdom Bacillati; phylum Actinomycetota; class Actinomycetes; order Streptosporangiales; family Streptosporangiaceae; genus Microbispora; species Microbispora sp. NPDC049633. The sequence goes on along the minus strand of NZ_JBFAOO010000167.1, from coordinate 416 downwards.
TCATCGTCCCCCACTACGACGACCCCTCGCTGTCGGTGACCCTGGTGCCGGGGATGACGTTCACGATCGAGCCCATGCTCACGCTCGGCACGATCGACTACGACATCTGGCCGGACAAGTGGACCGCGGTGACCAGGGACCGCAAGCGGACCGCGCAGTTCGAGCACACCATCGTCGTGACCGAGACGGGGCACGAGATCCTGACCCTGCCGTAGCCGGGCCGAGGACGGCGCGGCGGCGCTCGCCGGTTCCGGCGTGGCGCCACGCGCTCACCAAGCATTGATCCGCCGGCAGAACCCGCCGCGCCTACTCCGCGGCCGTATCCCGCTTGTTCAGCTTCGCCAGATAGTCGTTGTAGGCGTCCAGCTCCGCGTCCCCGGTGCCGCCGGACTTGGCCGCGGCGGCGTCGGCGCGGC
>NZ_JBFAOO010000166.1:0-16576 GCF_040675265.1 Microbispora sp. NPDC049633 | reverse complement strand
CGAGGCCCGGCTTCGCCTGGCACCCCGGGATGATGCTCGACTCCGTGACGCTGCAGACGCCGTTCATCGCCGACCTCGTCACGCTGGCCGACCCGCCCTCGCCGATGAGCTGCTCGAACCCCGACCTGGTGGTGTCGTCGCGGCGCACGCCGTGACAGTGCTGGTCCACCACGGGCGCGAGCAGGGCCGCCCGCACCGCGTCGGGCAGGGCAACGGGCAGTTGTTCGTCGGGTCTCGGCTCCGGCACGGCAGTGGACTCTACGGCTCCCCCGCCGCGCCGGCGCCTCCCCCGACCGCCTCTTTACTCAGTCATGGCGCGCGCAAAGCCGCAGGACGTTCGCGATGATCCTCGCACCGGCGCCGCCCTGGGTGGTCAGGATCGACTCGGGGTGGAACTGCACGCCGAAACGCAGGTTCTCGGTGTCCTCGATCGCCATCGCCGCGCCGTCCTGGGTGGACGCGGTGACCCGGAAACCCCTGACCCCCGGCTCCTTGGCGTGCAGGGAGTGGTAGCGGGCCGCGACGAACTCGCCGGGCAGCCCGTCGAGCAGCGCGCTGTCGCCCTCGCGGCGGACCCGGCCGCGCTTGCCGTGCTCGGGGTACGGCAGCAGTTCGAGCGTGCCGCCCGCCTGCTCGACCATGGCCTGCAGGCCCAGGCACACCCCGAACACCGGCAGCCTCCTGGCGTACAGCGCCTCGATGAGCGCCGAGCAGCCGAAGTCGGACGGCCAGCCGGGGCCGGGCGACAGCACGACCAGCGTGGGCGCGATCTCGTCGAGCTTGTCCAGCGGGAAGCCGTGCCGCAGCGTCACCACCGAGGCGCCCTGCTGCCGGAAGTAGTCGGCGAGGGTGTTGACGAAGGAGTCCTCGTGGTCCACGAGCAGCACCCGGTGGCCCTCGCCCGGCAGGTCGGCCCTGGGCTCCGCCCGCGCCTCGTCCCGGGGGCGGGCGGCCGCGGCGAGCGCGCCGAGGAGGGCGCTGGCCTTGAGCTCGGTCTCCCGCTCCTCGGCCTCGGGGTCGGAGTCGTACAGCAGCGTCGCCCCGGCCCGCACGGTCGCGACGCCGTCGCGGATCTGCGCGGTGCGCAGGGTCAGGCCGGTGTTCATCGAGCCGTCGAAGCCGATGAAGCCGACCGCGCCGCCGTACCAGCGCCGCGTGGTCTCCTCGTGGTCCTCGATGAACTGCATGGCCCACGTCTTGGGGGCGCCGGTGACGGTGACGGCCCACATGTGGGTGAGGAACGCGTCGAGGGCGTCGAACTCGGGGCGCAGCCGGCCCTCGATGTGGTCGACGGTGTGGATCAGCCGGGAGTACATCTCGATCTGGCGGCGGCCGATCACCCGGACGCTGCCGGGGACGCAGATGCGCGACTTGTCGTTGCGGTCCACGTCCGTGCACATGGTCAGCTCCGACTCCTCCTTCACGCTGGACAGGAGCGTGCGGATGGCCTCGGCGTCCTCGACCGGGTTGGCCCCCCTGGCGATCGTGCCGGAGATCGGGCAGGTCTCGACCCGGTCGCCGCTCACCCGGACGTACATCTCGGGCGAGGCGCCGACCAGGTGCTCGCCGTCGCCGAGGTTGAGCAGGAACTCGTACGGCGCGGGGTTCTCCGTGCGCAGCGACCGGTAGAAGGCGGCGGGGTCGGTGCAGGCGCCGTGGAAGACCTGGCCGGGGACGACCTCGAACAGGTCGCCGCGCTGGAACTTCTCCTTGGCCTTGGCGACGACGTCGGCGTAGGTCCCCCGCACCGGGTCCGGCGGGATCTCGCGGGGCGCGACCAGGGGGACCGCCTCGCCGGTGCGCTTCAGGCCGCTGGTGGAGACGCCGTCCACGGTGAAGTCGTAGCAGTGCTCCACGCTGGTCTCGCGGACCCGGTCGATCACGACGAGCCGGTCGGGCAGGTGCAGCACCAGGTCGCGCTGGTCGCCGGGCCGGGTCAGGCGGTAACGGATCGGCTCGAACTGGAATGCCAGGTCGTAGCCGAAGGCGCCGTACAGGCCGAGGTGCGGGTCGTCGGACCGGAAGGCGGCGATGATCTCGCGGATGGCGGTGAAGACGGTGGGACGGCGGCTGCGCATCTCCTCGGGCAGCAGGTCCTCGGACTCGGCGACGTGCACCTCGACGTAGCCGGGGGTCGGCTCGCTCTCCGGCTTGCCCGCGGCGAGCAGGCAGGAGGCGACGGCGGGCAGCACGACCTCGCCGCGCTCGTTGAGCGCCCGGGCGGATATCCGCCGGCCGCGCGCCACGATCTCCAGACAGGGGTCGACGTAGCCGAAGGCCCATCTGCTGTAACGGCCCGGGTAGTCCATGCCGGAGGAGAAGGCGCCGCCGCGCCGCTCCCCCAGCGACGTGACGATCTCCTCCAGCGCCTCCTCGGACACCTCGCGCACCCGGCGCTCGACCGCGATGCCGCCGGCCGTGGTATATCCGCTGATCTCCACTGTCCACGCCCCTTTTTTCGTATGCCCCGGGGCGGACATACAGAAGGCCGCCTCTCACGGGGCGGCCGGTCTCCAATACGAATGCGAAAACGCCGCCTGCTAGCGGCGCCACCACTGGGAGGGTGCAGGAGTTCGCATGCGGTAAGGGTAGCCGCGGGAGCCGCGATCATGCAACGCGACGCGACTGGAAGCGCGAGAACCGGATAGATATTCTGTTACTGGTCGGAAACTCCACTCTCGGCCGGGCGCGAGATCGCACCCCGGGCCGGAAAGGAGGGGCGTGATGGTCCGCGTGCCGGCCGGACTGCCACCGCACCGCCGCGTCCCGCAGGGACCGGGCGGACTGGAGGGACCGCGAGGGCCGAGCGGCCCGCCGGGCCACCGGGTCCGGGTGCGCAGGAACGTGCCCGTGCCGATGCCGGACGGCGTGACCCTCCTGGCCGACCACTACACCCCCGTCGGCGCCGACCAGCCGCCGACGATCCTGATCCGCACGCCGTACGGGCGGGGCGGCGTGGTCGGGTGGATGTACGGCTGGACCTTCGCCCGGCACGGATTCCAGGTCCTGCTGCAGAGCTGCCGGGGCGGTTTCGGCTCGGGCGGCCGGCTCGACCCCCTGGCCCACGAGCAGGAGGACGGCCTGGCGACCGTCGAGTGGATGCGGGCGCAGTCGTGGTACGGCGGCGGCTTCGCCATGCACGGGCCCTCCTACCTCGGCTACACCCAGTGGGCGATCGCGGCGCAGACCCCCGACCTGCGGGCGATGGCCGTCCAGGTGACCGCCTCGTGCTTCCGCGACGCCGCGTACGTCGGCGGGTCGTTCGCGCTGGAGTCGACGCTGATCTGGACGACGCTCACCGCGCACCTGGAGGGCAGGCTGAGCGGCATGGCCGCGTTCATCGCGCCCAGGCGCACCCGCCGGGCCGTGCTGTCGGGCCTGTCGGGCCACCCGCTGCCCGAGCTCGACGTGCTGTCGGCGGGCAGGCCGCTGCCGTTCTTCCGGGAGCTCGTGGCCCACCACGGCGAGGCCCTCTGCACGTACTGGGACAAGAGGGACTTCTCCGCGTCGGTGGGCGAGGTCGGCGCCGAGATCACGATGACCGGCGGCTGGTATGACGTGTTCCTGCCCTGGCAGCTCAAGGACTACGCGGCGCTGCGGGCGGCGGGGCGGCGGCCCCACCTCACGATCGGGCCGTGGTACCACGCAGACATCCGCCACGGGCGGGCGGCCAACGCCGACGCCCTGGCCTGGTTCCGCGCCCACCTGCTCGGCGACCCCTCGGGGCTGCGCCCCTCCCCCGTCCGCCTGTACGTCACCGGCGCGGGCGTGTGGCGGGACGAGCCGGACTGGCCGCCGCCCGGCATGCGGCGCGAGCGCTGGCACCTGCAGCCGGGCTTCGCCCTGTCTCCGGACAACCCGGCGGGCGGCGAGCCGGACCGCTACCGCTACGACCCCGCGCACCCGACGCCGGTGATCGGCGGCCCGGTGCTGATCGGCAACTCCGAGCCGAGGGACAACCGGCGGCTGGAGGCCCGGCGTGACGTGCTCGTGTACACCTCGGAGGCGCTCGCCCGGGACACCGAGATGATCGGCCCGGTGAGCGCCGAGCTGTTCGTGCGCACCGGCAGGGAGCACACGGACTTCGTCGTGCGGGTGTGCGACGTGCACCCCGACGGCGCGTCGATGAACGTCTGCGAGGGCGTGCGCCGGCTGACGCCGCAGCTGCGGGCCGACGAGGACGGCGTGCGCCGGGTGGAGATCGACCTGTGGCCGATGGGCCACCGGTTCCGCCGCGGCCACCGCATCCGGGTGCAGGTGGCCAGCGGGGCCTACCCGCGCATCGCCCGCAACCCGGGCACCGGCGCGCCGCTGACGGCCGGCACCCCCATGGTCGCCTCGGACCAGGAGATCCTGCACGACCCCCGCCATCCCTCGGCGGTGATCCTCCCCGCGCTGCCCTGAGCCGATCGGCACGCCCGGCGTCCGCGCCCGGGCGCTGCTACCCTCGCGATCATGGCGATCAGGAACTCCTGCTGTTCCTTCTGCGGAGCGGCCTACGCGGCCGGCCTGCCCTGGCCGAGGACCTGTCAGGAGTGCGGCAACACCGGCTACCTCAACCCCCTGCCGGTCGCCGTCATGGTGCTTCCGGTGGACGACGGCCTTCTCGTGGTCCGCCGGGACGTCGAGCCGCACCGCGGCCTGCTCGCCCTTCCCGGCGGCTTCATCGACATCGGCGAGTCCTGGCAGCAGGCCGCCGTACGGGAGCTCCGCGAGGAGACGGGCGTCGTGGCCGACGCGGCCGGCGTCCGGCTGTTCGACGCGGTCAGCGCGCCGGACGGCACCGTGCTGATCTTCGGTCTCGGGCCGCGGACGACCGCGGACGCCCTCCCGCCGGTCGCGCGCACCGCGGAGACCAGCGAGTGGCTGGTCATCGACGGCCCCCGAGAGCTGGCGTTCCCGCTGCACACACAGGTCGTGGCCCGCTATTTCGGCTCCGGCCGATCGTCGTGGGCGTGACGGCCGGTCAGCGTCGCGACATAGACGACCTGCCCCATCGCCTCTGGCGAGGTCGCCAGGGGTCTGTCCCGGCGCGCAGAGGTCTCGCCTCCCAGTGATCCCGCTCACGCGCCAGCAGGAACTGCGAGACCCGCACCGGATCACCAGGCGCATCCTGACCCCTCCGCATGCTGGATCACCTTGCGTGACCCACGCGACGGCCTCACCGCTTGCCGATATCGCGGCCGGCCTGAAGGACGCGACCACGCCCGGTCGCCTCGGCCCGCTGCCGCACACCGCCGCCACCGCCGCTCCGCTCAGCGATCAACCCGTATACCGCCACCCCCAGCGCCGCCAGGGCCGCCACCGCGACCCCACCCCATACCGGTCCCCATCCGCGCATACCGGCATCATCGACCACCCGACAAGATCACACCGTGTGATTGATCGACAAACGCGTCGGGCCCCTCGCGCGGTCAGGCTTCGTGAATGCGGCCGGCCTCGACGACGACGCGGCGGGTCGTGTGGACGGCCTTCAGCATGCGCCGGTCGTGGGTGACGAGCAGCAGGGTCCCCGTGTACGAGTCGAGCGCGGACTCCAGCTGTTCGATCGCCGGGAGATCGAGGTGGTTGGTGGGCTCGTCCAGGACCAGCAGGTTGACCCCTCGGGCCTGCAGAAGGGCGAGGGCCGCCCTCGTGCGCTCGCCCGGCGACAGCGTGGCCGCCGGGCGCAGCACATGGTCGGCGCGCAGGCCGAACTTGGCCAGCACCGTGCGGACGTCGGCCGGCGGCAGGTCGACGAGCGCGCCGAACGCGTCGAGCAGCGGCTCGTCGCCTTCGAAGAGGGCGCGGGCCTGGTCGACCTCGCCGACGACCACACCGGAACCGAGCGCCGCCGTCCCCTCGTCGAGGGGGATGCGGCCGAGCAGCACGCCGAGCAGGGTGCTCTTGCCCGAGCCGTTCGCGCCGGTGATCGCGACCCGGTCCGCCCAGTCGATCTGCAGGTCGACGGGCCCGAGTGTGAAGTCGCCACGCCGCGCGAGCGCGCCGCGCAGCGTCGCGACCACGGCCCCGGAGCGGGGTGCGGCGGCGATCTCCATCCGCAGCTCCCACTCCTTGCGCGGCTCCTCGACGACCTCCAGCCGCTCGATCATCTTCTCGGTCTGCCGGGCCTTGGACGCCTGCTTCTCCGTCGCCTCGGTGCGGAACTTCCGCCCGATCTTGTCGCCGTCGGGGGCCTTGCGGCGGGCGTTCTTGACGCCCTTCTCCATCCAGGCGCGCTGGGATCGGGCGCGGGCCTCCAGGGACGCCCGGGTGTCGGCGTACTCCTCGTACTGCTCGCGCGCGTGCCTGCGGGCGACCTCGCGCTCCTCCAGGTAGGCGTCGTAACCGCCGCCGTACGCGCGGACCTGCCGCTGAGCCAGATCGAGCTCGACCACCCGGTTGACCGTACGGGCGAGGAACTCGCGGTCGTGGCTGACGACCACGGTTCCGGCACGCAGCCCCGTCACGAAACGTTCGAGCCGGTCCAGGCCGTCGAGGTCGAGGTCGTTGGTGGGCTCGTCGAGCAGGAACACGTCGTAACGGCTGAGCAGCAGCGAGGCCAGCCCCACCCGGGCCGCCTGGCCGCCGGACAGGGACGTCATCTCCTGCTCCGGGCCGACCGTGAGCCCGAGGTCGGCCGCCACCTCGGCGGCCCGCTCCTCCAGGTCCGCGCCGCCGAGGGCGAGCCAGCGGTCGAGGGCCTCGGCGTACGCGTCGCCGGGATCGCCGCTCACGAGCGCCTCGGTGGCCGCGTCGAGGGCCCGCTGCGCGGCGGCGACCCCGGTGCGGCGGGCGAGGAAGGCGGCGACGGTCTCGCCGGGCCGCCGTTCCGGCTCCTGCGGCAGGTGACCGACGTTGGCGGTGGGCGGGCTGAGCCGTACGCCGCCGTGCTCGGGCGCGTCGAGGCCGGCGAGCAGGCGCAGCAGCGTCGACTTGCCCGCGCCGTTCGCCCCCACCAGCCCCACGACGTCCCCGGGCGCGACGACCAGATCGAGATCCGCGAACAGGACACGGTCGCCGTGCCCGGCGGCGAGTTCCTTCGCGACAAGAGTGGCGCTCATCAGGACACCGACCCTACTGGGTCCCACGCCTGTCCCGGCGTCGCCGTGGCGGCGGACAGTGGATAGGTGACGCCGGTCAGCCGCTCGGACAGCCGCCAGAGGCGGGTGGCTGTGGCGGTGTCACGGATGGCGCGCTCGCGAGTACGGGGAGCCGGCTCACCACGCAGCTGCAGTACGCCGTCGGGAACGATGTAGCTGCCGCCGGGCAGGTCCGGCACGGTCGCCGCGTACAGGGACGTCTTCGCCCCTTCCGGGGTGGGACGGAAGGCCAGGCGCACCAGCAGTCGCGTGAGCGTCGCGTACAGCCGTCCCCTGCCGCTGTTGGCGCCGCCGGTGAGCACGTTCGTACGGGTGAGTCCGGGGGCGACGGCCATGCTGCGCAGCTTCTGCCCGGCGGCGTCGGCCCGGCGCTGCAGTTCCATCGCGAAGTAGAGGTTGGCCCGCTTGGACTGCACGTAGGCGAACGCCGTGCGATAGCCGCGCTCGGCGTCGAGGTTCTTCAGGTCGAAGCGGGCGAAGCGCTGGCCCTCGCTGCTGACGGTGACCACCCGCGGCTCGGGCGCCGCGAGCAGCTGCGGCAGGAGCAGACCGGTCAGGGCGAAGGTGCCCAGATGGTTGATGCCGAACTGCGACTCGAATCCGTCGGCGGTCCGCGCGTAGGGCACCATCGCCACCCCGGCGTTGTTGACCAGCAGATCGAGCCGGCCGAGGTCCCAGCCCGCCGCGAACTCCCGGATCGAGGCCAGGCTGCCCAGGTCGACCCTGCGCAGTTCGAGGTGAGCGCGGGGGGCCTCGTGCCGCATGCGGGTGAGGGCGGCCCGGCCGCGTTCGGGGCTGCGGCAGGCCAGCACGACGTGCGCACCGCGACGGGCCAGCTCGCGGGCGGTGACATAGCCGATGCCGCTGTTGGCTCCTGTCACCACCGCGACTCGTCCGGTCTGATCGGGAATGGCGCGGAAGGTCCATGGAGGAGAGTTACGCATGAGGGCCGCCTCAAAGGGTCGCAAGCGAAGTTATCGCAACTCCGAGTTGCGATACCGTCATGGTGTCACCCGCCTCGCGACTATCGCAACTTGGAGTTGCAATGCAGTCTGGTCAGTCCTCGGCCGGGCCGGTCGGCCGCGGCGCCAAAGTCCGCGCCGCGGTCCATGCCGCCACACTCGCCGAACTCGTGGACAAGGGCTACGCCGCGTTGACCGTCGAGAACGTCGCCCAGCGCGCCGGGGTCCACAAGACGACGGTGTATCGGCGCTGGAAGGATCGGGAGAGCCTGCTCGTCGACGCCCTGGCCGAGCACATGGCGATGGACATCCCCGTGCCCGACACCGGGGCGATCGAGACCGACCTGGGGGCGCTGGCGCGCTCGCTCGTCCAGGCCTTCACCGGTGCGACCGGACAGGCCGTCCTCGCCGCCATGTTCACCGGGGCGGCTCATCTCCCGGAGATCGCCGCGGCCCGGCGTCACGTGTTCGAGGACCGGCTCGTCAGGGCCGAGCCGGTGGTGACGCGCGCCGTCGAGCGCGGCGAGCTTCCCGCGGACACCGATCCCGCCGAGCTCTTGAAGACCCTGGCCGCGCCGATCTACCTGCGCCTGCTCGTCACCGCCGATCCGGTCGACGAGACGACCGCCGACCTGGCGGTACACGTCACGCTTGCCGCCGCGCGCGCCGGAGCCCTGCGGGCCGCTTCGCGGCTGCCGGAGCAGACGACTTCCTAGAGTCCTCGGCTTCCTGCAGCCGAACGACGTGCACGGCGGTGCGCGGCAAGGGGTTGCGTATGAGGCAAGTAGGTGGGTGTGGTTGCCACCCGGCAGGCGACCGGCAGCCGAGGGGTCAGGCGCGGCGGGCGGCCCAGACGGTGCGCTCGGTGCGTACGGCGAGGTCATCGCGGTGCAGGATGCCGTGCGGGCTGTCGACGTCCAGGAGTTCGTCGAGGGCGGCGAGGTCCTCAGGGCTGAGTGCGGGTGCGGCGGCGACGCGGATGCGTTGCAGGCCGCGGTGGGCGTAGCGGCCGACGGCCTCGCTGCGATCGCCCTCGATGTGGACGGTGATGGTGCGCTCGTCCTCGACGGTGAACCCGGCGGCGGCCAGCATCGGCCCCCAGTCGGCGCCGCGGTGCGGGACGTGTTCGGCGTGGAAGCCGTCGGTCGCTCTGTGGGCGCGCTCCTCGAGTCCCGGTCGGCCCTCGGGGGCGTCGGCGGGCAGGAATCGGGGGAAGCCGCTCAGCTCGACGACGGCGAACAGCCCGCCCGGCGCGAGAAGTTCGTGGACGTTACGCAGTGCGCGGTCGGGGTGGGCCATGTGGTGCATCGACGCGGAGGCCCACACCAGGTCCGGTGTGCCGAGGTCGGGCCAGTGGCCGGTGTCGAGGTCGGCCTGCACGGTGCGCACCCGGTCCGAGACGCCGCGGGCACATGCCTTCTCACGCAGGAGCCGCAGGTGGCCGACGGAGGCGTCGACCGCGGTGACACGCGCCTCGGGGAAGCGTTCGAGGAGCGCGAAGGCGCCCGCGCCGGTGCCGCAGCCCAGGTCCACGATCTGGCGCGGCTCGACCTTCAGCGGCAGCCAGGCCGTGATGGATGCGATGTGCTCGGCGAGGACCTCGGCGTCCAGGTCGAGGATCTCCGCCTGTCCGCTGTCGTCGTGTTCCTGGTGGTGGCCGTGCGAGCCGCCGTGGTGAGGGATGTGCTCGTGCGCTGTGGTCATGACGTCACCGTAAGCACCCCATGCGCCTATCGCACGACTCCTTGCGAGATACGCAAGAAGGTGGCGTGATGCGCTGCCCGCCGCGCAACGTCATCCCTCTTGTGGCGGCGGAACTCCGTACTCGCGAGGGTGCTAGTCGCGGGGGCCCCGTACGCCGTCGGGCTCGCCGGTCTCGCCCGCGCCGCGTTGGTGGCCGCGGCGGGCGTCGCGGTCGAAGATGCCCATGATCTCGCACGGGCCGCCCTCGGCTCCGATCGCGTGCGGCATCATCGTGGGGAACTCGGCGGCTTGGTTGGTCTCGATGCGGAACCGGCGGTGGCCGAGCATGAGGATCGCGGTGCCGGACAGCACGACGAGCCATTCGCGGCCGGGGTGGGCGCGCATGCGGGCGGGATTGTCGGGCGGAGGTTCGGTCATGCGCTGACGCATGACGCTCATACCGGGGTCGCCCTTTATGGGCCAGCGCATCAGGCCGTGGGTCGCGTCGATCATCGGGCTGATGACGACGTCGTCGGCGGCGTTCTCCACGAGCTGGTCGAGGGTGGTGTCCAGGGCGCGGGCGAGGGTGACGAGCTGGTCCAGGGCGAGGCGGCGCTGTCCGTTCTCGATCCGGCTCAGCGAGGACTGGCTGAGATTGGCACGCGTGGCCAGTTCTTCCAGGGACCAGCCCTGAGCGACGCGCAGCGCGCGGATCCGTTTGCGTACGAGGCTGTCCAGCGCCCCATCTTCTTGCGTCATAGGCAACATGCTATGCCTCGGCTGCAATGCGGGCTTACGACCGGCTGGGCCGCAAGCCCATGCTGATCACCGGACTGATCGTCTTCGGCGCGGCCGGCGTCGTCGCCGGGCTCGCCTCGTCGGCCGCAGTGATGATCGGCGCCCGGGTGGCCGCGGGCATCGGCGCCGCGATGATCATGCCGATCACGCTGGCCGTCATCACCTCCACGTTCCCCGAGGAGGAACGGGGCAAGGCGATCGGTGTATGGACCGGCGTCGCCGGAGGCGGCGGCATCCTGGGCATGTTCCTGTCCGCGTTCCTCGTGGACGTCGCGGGCTGGCGGTGGCTGTTCGTGCTGCCCGTGGTGCTGGTCGTCGTCGCGCTGGCGATGACCCTGAGGTCGGTGCCCGACTCCCGCGATCGCCCCACCCACTCCTTCGACACCATCGGCGCATCGGTGTCCGCCGTCGCCGTGATCGGGCTCATCTTCGCCCTGCAGCGCTGTTCGTCTCCGTCGACGGCGGTTACCTGTCGATCCTCGCCGGCATGCTCGCCATGGGCATCGGCATGGGCCTGTCGATGACGCCCTCCACCGAGGCCATCACCGGCTCCCTGCCTCGCGCCGAGCACCGGCAGCCATGCTCAGGACCTGATCCACACCGCGCAGCAGTCCTTCGTCGACGGCTGGCAGCAGGCCATGTGGGCAGGCGTCGCCGTCATGGGCGTGCTGCTCGTCTACCTCGCTCTTCGCGGGCCGAAGGGCTCAGACCTCGCCAACGCGGACGAGGCGGAGCCCACGGAGACCGTCGCCGTCCGGTGACCGCGTAACAACCGGCTGACCACATAGGAACTACTCGTCTAGAGGTCCTCGGCGAGCGCGAGCAGGCGGGTGACGGTGTTCCAGTTGCGCATGGTCACCGGGCCGGTCGAATACTTCTCAAGGAGAGGCGGCAGCTTGGGACGCCGCAGCCCGTCGGGGAAGTAGACGTAGAGCTCCCGCTCGCCCATCCGCATCTCCTCGGGGGCGTACGCCGCCGGATCGATGCTCGCCAGCCCCTCCCGGTCCGGCGGCCGGGACAGGAAGACCACGGCGAACCGGGCGGGGTCCCGGACCTCCAGGGGGTTGCGCTCCACCACGGCGCGAAGCTGCCCGGCCGTACGGACGATCACCGCGGCGGACAGGCCGAGCTCCTCCCGGAGCCCGCGCTCGATCGCGGCGGAGATCGGCTCGGCGTCCCCGTCCGCCGTGAACAGGGCGTTCCCGCTGCGCAGGTGAGTGCGCACGTTCCCGTATCCGAGCCGTCCCAGCAGTGCCCGCAGATCGGCCATCGCCACCGTGGTGGCGGGGCTGACGTTGATGCCGCGCAGCAGCGCCACGTACCGCATCGCATCGCCTCCTTCCGGCGGGAACCTACCGCCCGTTCCTGTCAGACAGCGTCAGGTATCGGATTGTCATGTGCCGCTGTCGTCGCTGGGCGCGCCAACACGACCGTTCGGCGATCGGTGATCTCCCTGTTACCCGAACTTCCTTACGCTGCCGCCGTGTAACCGTCCCGCTGGTCCGCGTGACGGCCCGTCACGCGGAGCTGCCGGGCACGCCTGGTCCGTGTCCGATTGGAGAACGTGTGACGACCCCCCGCGACGCCCGCGACGACCGCGGCCGGAGCCCGGACTACAGTCCGCTCAACTGGCTGCTCCTGTTGCCGATCGTGATCCCGCTCCTCCCGCCCCTGTTCAACGCGGTGGAACCGCGACTGTTCGGCATCCCGCTGTTCTACTGGCTGCAACTCGCCTTCATCATCATCGGCGTCACCACGACCACCCTCGTCTACCGCGCGACGAGGAGGAACCGGTGAAGACCACCGAGATCGTCATCTTCACGATCCTGTTCCTGGTCGTGAGCGGCCTGGGCTTCGTGGCCGCCCGCTGGCGCCGTCCGGACGACCTCGCCAGCCTGAACGAATGGGGCCTCGGCGGGCGCAGCTTCGGCAGCTGGATCACCTGGTTCCTGATCGGCGGCGACCTCTACACGGCCTACACGTTCGTGGCCGTGCCCGCCCTGATCTTCGGCGCGGGCGCCATGGGCTTCTACGCCGTGCCGTACACGGTGGTCGTCTACCCGATGGTGATGCTCGTGCTGATCCGGCTGTGGTCGGTCTCGCACGTGCACAACCTCGTCACGCCGGCCGACTTCGTCCGCGTGCGCTTCGGCTCCCCCACGCTGGCGCTGCTCGTGGCGATCACCGGCATCGTCGCGACCATGCCGTACATCGCGCTGCAGCTCATCGGCATCGAGGCGGTGCTGAAGACGATGGGGCTGACGGGCGACCTGCCGCTGATCATCGCGTTCGCGATCCTCGCGGCCTACACCTACCAGTCCGGGCTGCGCGCCCCCGCGCTGATCGCGTTCGTCAAGGACTCGCTGATCTACCTGGTGATCCTGGTCGCGATCATCTACATCCCGGCGAAGCTGGGAGGCATGGGCTCGGTCTTCGAGGCCGCGAAGGCCAAGTTCGACGCGACCCCGGCGCCGGGCGACGGCATCGTGCTGAACGCGAACAACCAGCTCCAGTACGTCACGCTCGCGTTCGGCTCGGCGCTGGCGCTGTTCCTGTATCCGCACAGCGTCACCGGCATCCTCGCCTCGCGGAACCGGAACGTCATCAAGCGGAACATGTCGGCCCTGCCGGCCTACAGCCTGCTGCTCGGCCTGATCGCGCTGCTGGGCTACATGGCCATCGCGGCCGGGATCACGCCCATCGGCAAGGACAACAACACGATCGTGCCGCGGCTGTTCGACGCGATGTTCCCCGACTGGTTCGCCGGGGTCGCGTTCGCCGCCGTCGGCATCGGCGCGCTCGTGCCCGCCGCCATCATGTCGATCGCCGCGGCCAACCTGTTCTCCCGCAACATCTACAAGGAGTACGTCAACCGGAACGCGACCGCCGCCCAGGAGGCCACGGTCAGCAAGGTCGCGTCGCTGGTCGTGAAGGTGGGCGCGGTGCTGTGCATCCTGCTCATCGACCCGCAGTTCTCGATCGACCTGCAGCTCATCGGCGGCGTGATCATCCTGCAGACGCTTCCGTCGGTGGGCCTCGGGCTCTACACCCGGTGGTTCCACCGTGGCGGCCTGATCGCCGGCTGGGCCGCCGGCATGGCGGCCGGGATGCTGCTGCTGTACAACATCGCCAACCCGGCCACCAATCACGCCCACTTCGGCGGCTCGGCCTTCCCGCTGTCACAGCTCGGGTTCGACACCAAGATCACGGTGTACGCCGGCTTCCTCGCGCTGATCGTCAACCTGGTCGTCGCCGTGCTCGGGACCGTCGTGGCCCGCGCGCTCAAGAGCGCCGACGGCCCGGACGGCACCCGGCCCGGGGACTACTTCGCCGACCAGGGCGACCCGCGCGTCCACGAACTGAAGACCACGGCGCCTGCTTCCTGAGGTCCTGCGGACCCGGCCGCCTGGCCTCCGTACCGACTTGTGGCCGGCTTGACGCGGCGGCGCGCGCCGCGTGGAGTCGGCCACAAGTGCGCGGTGGGACAAAAAGGCATCACCTCGAACACCGAAGGAGCCAAGGATGCCTCTCAGCAACGACCTGGTCGTCACCGGCGGTCACGTGCTCGGCATGGACCCGGCCGTCCCGGACGGCCCCGCCGACGTCGTCGTCCGCGACGGCGTCATCGTCTCGGTCGGTCCCGCCGCCGAGGTCCCCCCGGGCGCCGACGTCGTGGACGCCACCGGCTGCGTGGTGATGCCGGGGCTGGTCGACACCCACCGCCACACCTGGCAGTCGGCGCTGCGCCACATCGGGCTCGACTGGAGCCTGATGGACTACCTCGGAGCCGCGTTCCTCCAGCTCGGGCCGAACTTCCGGCCGCAGGACGTCTACGCGGGCACCCTGCTCGTCGCTCTCGGCGCGCTGGAGTCGGGGATCACCACGCTGGTCGACTGGTCCCACATCCAGAACACCCCCGAGCACAGCGACGCCGCCGTGGCCGCGCTGCGCGACAGCGGGATCCGGGGCGTCTTCGCGTACGGCTGGCCGCAGGTCGATCCGCTCCACTGGGTCGGCGACCACAGCGACGCGGAGCTCCCCGCCGACGTCCGCCGCGTCAGGGACGTGCTCCGCGACGACGCCGCCCGCGTCACGATGGCCCTGGCGGCGCGCGGCCCCGAGATGTCGGCCCCCTCCGCCGCCCGGCGCGACCTGCTGCTCGCGCGGGAGCTCGGCCTGCGGGTCACCATGCACGTCGGCTCCGCCGACAAGACCGGCAGCGTCGGTTGGCTGCACGACGAGGGCCTGCTCGACGAGACGGTCACCCTGGTGCACGCGAGCGCGACCGGCGACGACGAGCTGAAGGCCGCCGCCGGTGCGGGCGCGACCGCGAGCGTGTCGCCGTTCATCGAGATGACGATGCCCGGGCTCGGCACGCCCGCGACCGGCCGGCTCCTGCGGGCGGGCGTCGTCACCGGCCTCAGCGCCGACACCGAGGTCGCCACCTCCGGGGACATGTTCACGCAGATGCGCGCCGCCCTGGCCCACCACAGGTTCACCCAGGACCCGGCGCCGCTGACCGCCGGCGACCTGCTGCGGATGGTCACCGCCGACGGCGCCGCGGTGGCCGGGCTGGCGGGCGTCACCGGCAGCCTTACGCCCGGCAAGCGGGCCGACCTGATCGTGCTCGCGGCCGACACCCCCGCCGTGGCGCCGGTGCTCGACCCCCGCGCCGCCGTCGTCCTCGCCGGCCACCCCGGGCTGGTCCGCACGGTCGTCTGCGACGGCGTGGTCGTCAAGCGGGACGGCGTGCTCACCGGGCCGGCCGGGCGGGCCATGGACGCCGCGAAGGCGAGCCTCGCCCACCTCCGCGGAGCCGTGCCCGGGCTGCCCGTCGCCTGACGCCGCGATGCCGGCCGGTGATCGTGGCACAATCCCGGCATGGCGGTCATGTTCCGGGTGCTGGGCCCGGTCGAGGCGTACGTCGACGGCGTTCCCGTCGACCTCGGCGGGCCACGGCCCCGTCTGCTGGTGGCCCGTCTGCTGATCGCCAGGGGCGCGACCGTTTCGGTGGACGCGATCCTCGACGACCTGTACGACGGCGCGCCGCCGCCGCGCGCCCAGAACACGCTGCACAGCTACATCTCCACCCTGCGCCGGGTGCTCGAACCCGGCCGCGCTCCCCGCACGCCGTCGTCCGTGCTCCTCAGCCGCCCTCCCGGGTACGGGCTCGGGCCGCACGAGGTGGACGCGGAGGAGTTCGTCCGCCTGGCCCAGGCCGGCGAGCCCGAACGCGCGCTGGCCCTGTGGCGCGGCATGCCGTACGAGGAGTTCGGCGACGTGCCCTGGCTCCGGCCGGAGATCGAGCGGCTCGCCGAGGCCCACCTCGTGACGCGGGAACGGCTCCTGGCCGGGCGGGTCGGCGACCCGCACGTGGTGGGCGAGCTAGAGGCCCTGGTGGCCGCGCACCCCCTGCGCGAAGGGCTGTGGGAGCTGCTCGCCCGCACGCTCTACGCACTCGGACGGCAGGCGGACGCCCTGGACGCGCTGCGCGCGGCCCGGGCCCACCTGGCCGAGGAGCTCGGCCTCGACCCCGGCCCGGCGCTGCGGCGGCTGGAGGAGGCGATCCTCGCCCAGGACCCGGCCCTCGACGGCTCCGGCCCCGTACGGCGGGGCCCGGCCGCACCGGCCGAGGCGCCGGGGGCGGACCGGCCGGAGCGGCGGGCCGTCGGCCGGAGCACGCAGCTCGACCGGCTGGGCGAGCTGGCGCGCGACGTGACCGCAGGGAGGCCGAGGATCGCGGCGATCTCCGGTGAACCGGGGATCGGCAAGACGTGGCTGACGGAGGCGTTCGCGGAGCGGCGGGCCGCCGAGGGCTGGCTGGTCGCGTGGGGCAGGTGCCACGAGACCTCCGGCGCGCCCGCCCTGTGGCCCTGGCAGCAGGTCGTCGGGGATCTCACCGCCCGGGTGCCCCCTTCCCCGGCCCAGGCCGCCGCCCTGCGGGTCCTGCTCGGTGACACCGCGCGAGACGACACCGCGCGAGACGACACCGCGCGAGACGACACCGCGCGAGACGGCACCGCCCCGCGAGACGGCACCGCGCGAGACGGC
>NZ_JBFAOO010000165.1:0-16715 GCF_040675265.1 Microbispora sp. NPDC049633 | reverse complement strand
TCACCGAGGCCATGGGGCAGGTGGCCGCCGGCGTGGCGGTGCTGACGGGCAGGCGCGAGCGGCGCCGGGATCGCGCGGGCCGGCCGCTGCTGGGGGCGGTGCTCGTCGTCGCGGGCGTCGCGGCCACGGCGGTGAGCGCCCGGTCCGGCATCCACTGGGTCGCCGCCTCGTCGCTGCTCACCCAGCTGGGGCTGGTGGCCCTGGTGCCGGTCCTCGTCGCGGTGGTCGGCCGGGTCGCCGCGAGGTTCCCCCTGCCGCTCCGCTTCGCTGCAAGGGACGCCGTACGCAGCAGGGGCCGTACGGTGCCCGCCGTCGCCGCGGTGATGACCACGGTCGTGGTGCTCACCGCGGCGGGCATCGCCTCGCAGACCGCGCTCGCGCAGAGGCCGGCGAAGGAGCGTGACCTGCCGCAGGGCCCGACAGGCTCGTTGCAGGTCACCGGAGCCGATCTGACCCCGCAGTTGTGGGACCGCGTCCGCGCCGCCGTACGGCGGGAACTGCCGGCGGACGTGCCGCTCGTGGAAGGCCGGGCTCTCGCTACGAAGGCCGGCGACCCGCTCGGCGTGAACCTGCCGAACCCACCTGACCTGCCGCGGGATCTTCCGTACCGCACATTCGACGGGGAGGGCGGCGGGCTGCTGGCCGGGGACGAGAGCCTGCTGCGCTACGTGCTCGGACGCGAGGACCCGCGGGCGGTGGCGGCGCTGCGCGCCGGGAAGGCCGTCGTGCTCAATCCCGCGGCCGTTCGCGGGGACGGGATCGAGGTGCGGCTGATGCGCCGGGACGCGACGGCCCTGAGCGACATCGTGTCTCTCTCCCTGCCGGCCGTCGGAGTGCCGCCCACCGGTCAGGGCTGGGCGCGCGCGGTGGTCGCGCCGGAGGTGATCGAGAAGGAGGGATACAGCACCCTCACCTCCGTGCTCGCGGTGAACCCGGCGGACTACCGGACGCCGCAGGCTACGGCGGACCGGATCGCCGCGGCGGTGGAGGGCATCACGTCCCACGCGGCGGTGCGGCTCGAGTCGCGGCGCGGGCCCGCCGACGACTCGGTGGTTCTGCTCGTGCTCGCCGTGGCGGCCGCCGTCCTCGTCCTCGGGATGACGTTCGTCGCGACCGCGCTGGCCGCCGTCGAGTCCCGCCCCGACCTGGAGACCATGGCCGCGGTGGGGGCGGATCCGCGGATAAGACGGGCCGTCGTCGCGGGCCAGGCCCTGGTGATCGCGCTGCTCGGCACCACCGCAGGCGTGCTGGCCGGCCTGCCGCCCGGCATCGCCGCGGCCCTGGTCCCCTCGCGGAGGGACGCCTGGATGCTGGTGCGGCCCGACGGAGTGCCCGTTTTGGTGCGGCCCGAGGAGATGCCCGAGCCCGTGGTCCCCTGGGCTCTCCTCGGCCTGCTCCTCGTGGCGCTCCCCCTGCTGGCCGCGCTCGGCGGTGCCGCGTTCACGCGGTCGCGCCTGCCGCTCCCCCGGCGCAGGGTGACCTGACCCCACGCCGGGGCCGGCCCGCCGTGCGCGCCGCACTCATCCGCCGGCCACCGCTCGTACGGCGGACAGGCAGCGTTCCACGACGGGCCGGGGGGCGAACGCGTAGGTGCCGTCGCCGAACAGCTCGAAGGTCATGAACCCGTCGTACCCGCGCCGGGAGAAGGCGGCGAGATAGTCAGCCAGGGGCAGTTCCCCGTCGCCCCACGCAAGGTGCCCGGCCGGGCTGCCGTCGATGAGGTGCACGTGGCGGACGCGGTCGCCGAGCACGTCGAAGTAGTCGTCGACGCTCTCCCCCGCGACCGCCATGCCGACGGTGTCCAGCACGGCGGCGAGGTTCGGCGCGCCGACCTCGTCCAGCATCCGCTTGAGCGCCCGCGAGTCGTTGAGGAGGTTCGACTCGACCCGCTGCAGCGGTTCGAGCACGACCGTCACCCCGAATCCCTCGGCGTACCCGGCGATCTCGCCGATCGCGTCCGCGGAGCGGCGCCACGCGGCCTCAACGGGCTCGTCCTCGTATCCCCGGCCCGGCGTGACGAGCAGCAACTCGGCGCCGAGCTCCGCGCACAGCTCCGCCGCGCGACAGAACATCGCGATGCTGGAGGCGCGCAGCCGGGTGTCGGCCGAGGCGATGTTGACCGGATACATCACCTGCTCCGGGGTGAGGCAGCGCACCCGCAGGCCGCGCGACTCGATCCGGCGGCGTACGGCACGGGCCTCGGCGTCGCTCACCTGCGGCACGTGGAAGTGGGGGGCGATGCCCCACAGCTCCACCTCCTCGCGGCCGAGGTCGGCCGCGTCGTCCAGGAACCGGTCGAACGGCAGGTGCTGGTAGGAGAAGTTCGATCCGGTGATCCGGGGGAAGGACATCGGCGCTCCCGTCGTACGCGAAGACTCTGCTGTCATTTGCCGACTCCGTCGGCGAGGCCTTTGACGATGTACCGCTGGCCGAAGAAGAACAGCAGCACCACCGGGACGGCGGCGATCGTCATGCCGGCGAACACGACGGGGAACTCGGTGCCGTGCTTGCTCATCAGGCTCATCAGGCCGACGGGAAGAGTCTGCACGCCGGCGCCGCTGGTGAACACCATGGCGAACAGGTATTCGTTCCAGGCGAACAGGATGTGCAGCAGGACCGTCGAGATGATGATCGGCTTGCACATCGGGAGCGTGATCCGCCAGAACGCGGTCCAGCGCCCGCAGCCGTCCATCTCGGCCGCCTCGTCCACCTCGCGCGGCAGATCCAGCATGTACGCCCGGATGAGGAACGTCGTGAAGGGCACCCGGAAGGCCGTGTAGAGGATGAGCAGCGCCCAGAAGCTGTTGTACAGCCCCATGGCCTGGAACATCTTCACCAGCGGCACCAGCGCCACGCTCGGGGCGAGCATCAGCCCGCCGAGGATCACCCCGGTGACCGCCTTGCCGAACGGGATGTCCACCCGGGCGAGGCCGTACGCCGCCCACGCGCTGACGAACACGGTCGCGACGGTCGACGTGACGGTGACCAGGACACTGGTGGTGAGGTAGTTGCTCACCCCGCGGTTCCATGCCTTCTGGTAGCTGTCGAAGCCCCAGTGGGAGGGCAGCGCGAAGGGGTTCCCGAAGATCTCCGCGTTGGTCTTGAAGCCGTTGAGCAGCATCCACAGCAGCGGATAGATCACCACCACCGCGAGACAGAGCAGGAACGCCCACAGGAGCAGCCGGGCGATCACCCCGAGGAAGCCGAGACGCGTCACCACTCCACCCTTCTCCTGTGCGCGATCCACAGTTGCGCGACGGCGATGGCGAGCGTGACCACGAAGATGACCGTCGCGATCGCGGCCGCGTAGCCGAAGTCGTTGCGGACGAAGCCGCTGCGGTACAGCCAGGTGCCCAGCACCTGGGTGGAGTTGTTCGGCCCGCCGCTGGTCATCACCATGACCTCGTTGAACACCTGGAACGCCCCCGAGATCGTGAGCATGATCAGCACGCCGGTCATCTCGCGGACCAGGGGGACGGTCACGTGGAAGAAGCGGCGGATCGGGCCGGTGCCGTCGAGCGCCGCCGCCTGGTAGATCTCGCGGGGAATGCGCTGGATGGCGACGGCGAACAGCAGGGTCGAGTAGCCGAAGCCCTGCCACTGGCTCATCGCCATGACCGCCGGCATGGCCGTGCCCTCCTCGCCCAGCCAGGCGTGCCGGAGCCCGTCGAGGCCGACCGCCTCCAGCAGGTGGTTCAGCAGCCCGAGGTTCGGCTCGTAGATGAAGTAGAAGAGCAGGCCGGCGACGGTCAGCGAGATCGCGCAGGGGATGAAGTAGATCGCCCGCAGGGCGCGCTGCCACCGCTCGCTGCGCACGCCCTCGATGAGCGCGGCCAGCACCAGCGAGCCGAACACCTGGAAGACGATCGACACCACCGCGAACAGCACGTTGTTGCGCAGCGAGGTCCAGAAGACCGGATCGTCGGCGAGCTTGGCGTAGTTGCCGAGCCCGACGTACTCCTGGCTCCCGCTGAAGATGTCCCACTTGAGCGTGCTGAACCCGAAGTTCTCCACCAGCGGGAAGTACACGAACACCCCGACCAGCGCGAGGGCGGGGACCACCCACGCGAGCCCGGCGGCCCGTCTGCTCATGGCGCGCACCGGCCTGCCCCCGGCTACTTCGCCGCGGCCGAGGCCTGGCGCACGCTCTCGAGCACCTGCTCGGGTGTCTTGCTACCGGTGATCAGCGCCTCGCCACCGGACAGCCACGCGTCGGCGACCTCGGGGACGGTGACCGTGTCGAGCCATGCGGCCAGCTTCGGCGCCTTGTTGACCAGCTCGATGCCCTCGAAGACCGCCTTGCTGGAGGTCTCGGGCGTGACCGCGCCGATGACCGTGCTGGGCTGGCCGTACGGCGGCGCCGAGAGCGTCTGGGCGTTCTTCGTGCTCGTGACGAACTTCATGAAGTCGACGGCGAGCGGGATGCGCGGCGACGCGGCGTTGATGAGATATCCCTCGGGAGACCCCTCGACGATCGTCGCGTCGCCGGCCGCGCCCTGCGGCGCCGGAAGCTGGAAGATGCCGAAGTCGTCGACGGGGAGCTTGCCCTCGGCGGTCTCGTTGTCGAACTCCAGGATCTCCTGGTAGTACATCGCGGACTTGCCGTCGGCGAACGCCTCCTGCGCCGAGGAGTACAGCACGCCGTTGGTGCCGGTCTTGGTGTCGGTGCAGGTGTCGACGAGGGTCTTGAAGCGCGTGAGGGCCTTCACGTAGCCGGGGTCGTCGAGCTTGGCCGTCGCGGGCTTGAGGTCGGCGTCGAAGGTGGCCGTCGGCACGTCGTACGCGAAGAGCTGCTGCATGTAGTGGAGGGCCGGCCAGCCGTCCTTGTTGCCGAAGGAGATCGGCTCGTACCCGGCCTTGCGCAGCGCCGTGCAGCTGTCGATCAGCTCCTCGAACGTCTTGGGCACCTCGACCCCGGCCTTGGCGAACGCGGCCTTGTTGTAGCCCATGAACTTGCCGTTGCCGTACAGCGGGATCCCGTAGTACTTGCCGTCGTAGGCGAAGGCCGACAGCGCCCCCTCGCTGAAGGTCTTGCCCCACTCCGTGCCGGGCCCGATCACCTTGGTCAGGTCCGCCGCGCGGCCGCCGCGGACGAAGTTCTCCGCCCAGGTGCCGGTCCACGTGAAGTAGACGTCCGGCAGGGCGTTCGACGCCGTCAGCGTCTTGGTCTTGTCCTTGATGCTCTGGTCGGTCTCCTGGATGAGCTCGATCTTCACCCCGGGATGGAGCTTCTCGTACTCCGCGGCCAGGTCCTCGAAGTACGGCTCGAGGGGCTCACCGGCGAACTTCGTGAGGATGCTCAACGTGCCCGAGTAGTCGGGGCTGGCGGCGGCGTCCGCCGCGGGAGCCTTGTCCGCCTGGCCGCCGCCGGTGCATCCGGCCAGGGCGAGCACCGACGTTCCGGCGAGTGCCGCGAACGTCGTCAGTGCGCGAGGGCGCATGGGCTTCCTTTCTCTCTCAGGGGGGAGGGAGGACCGCCGGTGCGGGAGCACCTCGGATCCGCCGGGACGCGCCGCCGGCACGACCCACTTGATGACGGGTGACTGTACAGAGCATGTGATACCGGTACCAGACCTGTTCACAAGAATTTTTCCTCCAGCGGCTCCCCAGGACCGCCAGTCGCGACAAAACAGCATGTCACAGGCGTATCTATGACCAAAATCCGTCTCCCTGTTGACGCCTGCCCGTCAGGTGTGCCAGCGTGACCACCGCGTGATACCGGTATCAGGCAGCAGGGCGCCCCGGTCCGCAGGCAATCCCCGAAAGGACGCGATGATGCTCGGATTCAACGAGCCGGAATTCCTCTCCCAGATGGCGAGCGCGGTGGCGCTGCGGCCGCAGATCGAGGAACTGGTCGATCGGCTCGTGGACGAGGGATTCGACAACCTCTACCTGGTCGGCGCCGGCGGCACCTACGCCCAGATGTGGCCGTACGAGCGGCTGGCCCGGCAGCGCTCCACCTTCGACGTGCGCGCGGTGATCGCGGCCGAGCTGATCGCCGCGGGCGAGGCGGCGCTGGGCGAGCGGTCGGTCGCGGTCTTCACCTCGGCCTCCGGCACCACCGACGACACCGTGCGGGCCATCGAGTACTGCAAGGCCAAGGGCGCCCACACGATCGGCATCACCGGCTACCCCGAGTCGCCCGTGGCCCAGAACGTGGACACCGCGCTCCTCACCGAGCCCAAGGCGTGGCCGTTCGACCCGCAGATGCTGCTCCTCACGACCCGGCTGCTGGCCCGGCGGGGCGAGTTCGACGGCTACGAGAAGCTCGCCGCCGAGCTCGACGGCCTGCCGCAGATCCTGCTGGAGGTCGCCAGGCAGACCGAGCCCGTCGCCGAGAAGTTCGCCGACGAGCACAAGGACACGGGCTACTACTTCCTCATCGGCGGCGGCAACCTGTGGTCGTACACCTACCTGTACTCCATGTGCATCCTCGAGGAGATGCAGTGGCTGCACACCACGCGGGTGCACAGCGCGGAGTTCTTCCACGGCTCGCTCGAACTGCTGGAGGAGGACACCAGCGTCATCGTCTTCCAGGGTGAGGACGAGGGGCGGCCGCTGACCGACCGCGCGGCGGCCTTCGCCAAGCGCATCTCCAAGGACGTCACGGTCCTCGACACCAAGGACTATCCGCTCGAGGGGATCAGCCCCGAGTTCCGCGGCCTGCTCGGTCCGCTGGTCATGGACGTGGCGACCGGCCGGCTGAGCAAGCACCTGGAGAGGGTGCGCGACCACTCGCTCGAACTGCGCCGCTACTACCGCGTCATGGACTACTGACGGTCGTCCGTCGCTGATCCCCCGCTCACGGCGCCGCGCCGGCCGCGCGCCCCCAGGGCCCCCGCGTTCCCCGACGCGGGGGCCCGCCTTGAAGGAGAGTCCATGAGAGTCCTCGGTTTCGGCGACAACATCGTCGACCGGTTCCTCGACCGCGGCATCGAGTACCCCGGCGGCAACAGCGTGAACGTGGCCGTCTACGCCCGGCGCCTCGGCGCCGACGCCGCCTACCTGGGCGTGTTCGGCGACGACGACCTCGGCGACTTCATCCGCGCGTCGATCGCCGCGCAGGGGGTCGCCGTCGACCGCTGCGCCGTACGGGCCGGTGAGAGCGGCGTCTCCACCCTGCGCGTCGACGACGGCGACCGGGTCTTCCTCGGCTGGAACGGCGGCGGCGTCACCACCAGGGAGCCGATCGTCCTCGACGACGGCCTCCTCCGGTACGCCGCCTCGTTCGACCTCGTGCACTCCAGCGTGTACTCGGGCAGCGAGAGCGAGCTGCCGAAGCTGGCCCGGCTGGACACGCTGGTGAGCTACGACCTGTCGAGCGAGGACGAGTACCGCACGCCGGAGTACCTCGACCGGGTCTGCCCGCACGCCGATCTCGTCCTGCTGTCGTGCTCGCACCTCGGCGAGGACGCCACGCGGGCCCTCCTGGCCGACGTCGTACGGCGGGGCGCGACGCTCGCGCTGGCCACCAGGGGCGAGGAGGGGGCGATCGCCCACGACGGCCGCGTCACCCTCACCACGACCGCGGTCCGTGTGGAGGACCCCCGGCTGATGGTGGACACGATGGGCTGCGGCGACGCCTTCCTCGCGGGGTTCGCGGTGTCCCTGCTGCGCGCGGGCTGGCGCGCGGGCGCCGCGCCGGACGGCGCCGTGATCGCGACCGCCCTGCGCGACGGCGCGCGGTCGGCCCACGACCAGTGCCTGGTCGAAGGCGCGTTCGGTCACGGGCGGCCGGTGGTCGCTAGCATGTCGCCATCCCGCGATCTCGAGAAGTGAGGGACGCCACCCATGCCAGCTGACCGGGGCCAGACCGCCGGGCGGCCCACGATCTCCGAGGTGGCGGCCGAGGCGGGTGTCGGGCGGGCGACCGCCGCCCGCACGCTCGGCGGGTACGGGCACGTCAGCCCGGAGCTGCGCAAGCGCGTGCTGGAGGCGGCCGAGAAGCTCGGCTACCGCGCCAACGCGCTGGCCCGCAGCATGTCGACCGGCGTCAGCCACACCATCGGCGTGATCGTCGCCGACATCGGCAACCCCTTCTTCGCCGGAGTGGTGCGCGGGATCTGCGACGCCTCCCGCGCCCGCGGCTTCGACACGATCGTCCTGAGCACCTACGAGGAGCTCGACGAGGAGATCGCCGCGATGAACGTGCTGATCGACAAGCGCGTCGACGGAGTCGTCGTCGCCTCGGCCGCGCTGAGCGGCCGGGACGTCGGTCACGTCAAGGAGGCGCTGAAACGGGGCGTCCCGGTCGTCCTCGTCGACCGGGCGGTCCCCTCGCTCGACCTCGACGCGGTCGTCATCGACAACCGCGACGCCGCCCGCGAGGCGGTCGAGCGGCTCATCGCGGCCGGGCACCGGCGGATCGGATTCGTGTGGGGGCCGCCCGTGCCGGAGCCGCCGGCCACCCGGCGCGAGCTGCTGGAGGCGGCGTCCCGCAACCTGTGGACCGACGGCGAGCGCCTGCGCGGCTACCTCGACGCGCTCGACGACGCGCGGATCCCCTTCGATCCCCAGTTGGTGATGGTCGGGCGGAAGATCGAGGAGCGGGTGACCGAGGAGGTCGCGCGCATGCTCGCCCTGCCGGACCGCATCACCGCGCTGTTCTGCACCGAGACCGAGGCGGTGACGGGAGCCCTGCGCGCCCTGCGGGCCGCCGGGCTGTCCTACCCGCGCGACGTCGCCCTCATCGGCTTCGACGACAGCGCCTGGGCGGCGGTCATGGACCCGCCGCTGACGATGATCGAGCAGCCGGTGCACGAGCTCGGCGCCAAGGCCGCCGAGGTCCTCCTCGACATCGTGCGGGGGGCCGAGCCCGGCAGGCGGACCCACACGCTGCGCTCCCGTCTCATCGAGCGCTCCTCGGTCGCCCCTCCACCCCCGTAGGCGGCGGGGCGGTCAGCGGGGGATCAGCTCGGCGGAGCGCTGCTGAGGGAGGCCGGCGAGGCGCCGCTGGCCCTCGGTGAGCAGCGCCGCGATCGGGCCGGGCTCGCGCAGCCGGGTGAGCCGATCGCGGTTGTACTTGCGCAGCCGCGCCGCGCGGCGCTTGCCCGCCGCCGCCTTGAACGCCGCGACGTGCTCGCGGTCGGCCTTGCGCGCGCCGCTCAGCTCGTAGCCGTACGCCGTGAGCCGCTCGCCGAGCACCTCCTCGCACAGCGAGATCTCCCAGGGCTCCAGCCGGGAGGCCCACTTGCCCGAGTGGGCGGTGGTCACCTCCTCGTGGGTGTTGCTGTGCCACACCTTGTGCTTGGGCACGGCCAGTTCGGCCATGTGGCGGGGCTCGCACATCCCCGGGTCGTAGTCCTCGCCGAGGAACACGCACAGCTTCTTCAGCTCGGTCTCCGGGTCGGCGGTGAGGTCCTCGTACCGCAGCTCGTAGAAGCTGTCGGCGGGCAGCTTGCGGGCGTGCCGCCGGCCGAAGTCGATCGCCTCGGCCCAGTTGGCCATGGCGTGCACGGCGTCCGCCTTGTACCAGGGCATCTGCTTGAGCGAGGCCACGCAGTCGCGGCCGTCCCTGACGAGGTGGACGAACTGCGCGTCGGGGAACATCCGCATCAGCATCTCGACGTGCCGGTAGTAGCTGGGCCGCTTGTCGCCCCAGCGCGGCTTGCCGAAGCGCTCGGCGTAGCTCTTGAAGACCATGCCGACGACCGAGCCGAAGCTGCCGGGGCCGAGCATGGCCGCCTGGACGAAATCGGGGCGGCTCAGCCCGAGCTCGTGGAACTTCGTGGTGCGGCCCTCGGCGATCCAGGTCGCCAGCTTGCGCCTGTTGTCGGCCAGCCGCATGTCGCCGTACGCCCGGCGGGAGAAGTAGGCCGGGACGAGGAACCGCGTCTCGGGCGGGACCGCGATGCGCGGATGCGAGTGCAGCATGAGCTGCAGCATGGTTGTGCCGGAGCGCGGGCAGCCGACGACGAAGACAGGTCTGTCCGAATGCATGAGTTCTATCCCCCGTGTTGAGATTTCCGGACGCCAGGCCGCCGCCCTCCCCCGGGCGCGGCTCGTGACGCGGGTCCTACGGCGTCAGGCCGTACGAGCTGATGGATCGGGCCGAGAACGGCCGGTCAGACGAGGATCTTCTCTCTCTCGGCGGCGGTGCGGGGCACCTGGCGCGACGCCAGCCAGACGCGGTAGACCAGGCTCATCTCGAACGCCAGCAGTAGCGCGCCGGCCATGACCGAGACCGGCACCAGGGCCGCGGGTCCGAGCAGCGGGGCCACGACGAAGACCGCGGCGTGGAACTCGATGCCGCTCATGACGTGAGTGCGCACCCGCCGCCGCACCAGGAAGACACGGAACCTGTCGTACCAGGGAAAGCGGGCGTGGAACGCCTTCTGCAGGTCGACCACGGTGGTGGCGGTTTCGTCGGCGACCTGGCCGAACTCCGCGGCGGCCTGCCCCAGCTCGGTTCGCGGCCTGGCCCGCAGGACGCTCTCGGCGAGGACGCACTGCCCCTCCATCCGCGCCTCCAGCAGCGCGCGGGTGGCGTCCTTGACCCGCTTCAGCTGCGGGCCGTTGATGTAGCGGAACAGGTCGAGCACGACGACGCCGACGGCGGCGAGCACCACATCGGCGTCGCCCGTCCGGGCGTACTCCCCGAACCCCAGCCCGAAGGCGCAGCAGACCACCCGCAGCCGGTCGCCGACGTAGTCGAGCCACAGGCCGAAGGGCGTCCCCGTGCCCTTGAGCCTGGCGATCTTCCCGTCCATGCAGTCGACCGTGAAACTGAGATAGAACAGTGCCGCCCCGGCGACGAGCATGCCCTCCGCGAAGGCGGCCGCCGAGGCGAAGCCGATCAGCATGGACAGCCTGGTCAGCCCGTTCGGTGTGATCGATGTGTGGTTAGCCACGAGCAGCGCGAGCCGGCAGGCGAGCGGATCGACCATGAAGACGGTCCACCACGAGTCTCTCGGCTTGCGCGTCGCGAGTATGTCGTCCAGCGTGAAGCCCCCCATGCAGGCAAGAATGACTACAACGGGTAGCCGTTGGCCTGCTCTTCGGTAACAGGCAGGGCATCTCATTGCCGGTTCTTGACCGTCTTCCCCATCTACGTAAACCATCCGCCAATCCGGTCGCCGATCGGTTACAGTCCGTGGTCGAGGGGGAGACCATGCCCGTTGTCACGTTGTACCGGCGGCTGCAGGGGCGGCTGCCGTCATGGGAGCCCGCGCCACGGGCCGCGCTCATCCGGCCGGAGGCGGGTCCGCTGCAGGCCCAGCGCGAGACGCTGGACGTGGTGTGCGCCCTGCTGAACCGGGCGGGCGTGCCGTACTTCTGCGTCCGGCCGCTGCCGAACCGGCCGCCCGTCGTCGCCGTGCCCGAGGACTCGCGCCCGCGCGCGCTCGCCGCACTCGCGGCCGGCGACCACCCGCTGTTCGCGGCGCGGCAGCCGTACGGCAGGCAGGGGTCGCGGGCGCGCCAGGCGGACGCGGGCCGGATGCGCCCGCTGCGGCGCGCGGCGGCGCTGCTCGGCGACGCCAGGGTCGTACGGGTGGCCATGTACTTCGCCAGCCCCTCGCGCACGCTGACACTCGGCCCGGAGAACGGCTGCGACCTGGAGTTCTGGGCCCGGGAGGGCGACGAGCTGGTCGCGCCGAGGCCGAACCCCGCCTGCGACCGCGTGCCCGCCGACGGCCCCTCGGTGGACGGCGGCGAGGAACTGTTCACTCCGCTGGCGTGTGCCGCCCGCCGGGCCCGCTCCTACCGCACCCGGCCCGAGTTCGTCCGGCGACTGCTGGACGACATCGACTTCCCGATCGACGCCGTCTACACCTGGGTGGACGGCGCCGACCCGGCCTGGCGGGCGCGCCGCGACCAGGCCGAGCGCGGCGAGGCGCAGCGCTCCGGCGGCCCGCTGAGCGAGATGGCGACCACGGAGGCGCGTTTCACCAGCAGGGACGAGCTGCGCTACTCGCTGCGCTCGCTGCTGATGTACGCCCCGTGGATCAACCGGGTGTGGATCGTCACCGACGGTCAGACGCCGTCGTGGCTCGACACCACTCACCCCATGGTCACGGTGGTCGACCACAAGGAGATCTTCACCGACCCGTCGGTGCTGCCGGTGTTCAACTCCCACGCCATCGAGACGCAGCTGCACCACATCGACGGGCTCAGCGAGCACTTCCTGTACTTCAACGACGACTTCTTCCTGGGACGGCCGCTGCCGCCCCGGACCTTCTTCGAGGGCAACGGGATCACCCGGTTCTTCCCCAGCACCGTCCACGTGCCCTTCGGGGCGCCGGAGACCGAGGAGTCGCCGGTGCACGCCGCCGGCATGAACAACCGGCGCATCCTGGAGGACCTGACCGGCCGCACGATCACGCAGAAGCTCAAGCACGTGCCGTACGCGCTGCGCCGGTCGCTGATGTACGAGCTGGAGCAGCGGTTCGCGGCGGAGTTCGCGGCCACCGCCCGCAGCAGGTTCCGCACGTCGCGGGACATTTCCGTGGTGTCCTCGCTGGCGCACTACTACGGCTACCTGAGCGGGCGGGCGGTCCCCGGCACGGTCGACTACACCTACGTAGACCTGTCGCTGCCGAAGACGCCCGCCAAGCTCCGCCGCATGCTCGCCCGGCGCAGGCACGACGTGTTCTGTCTCAACGACACCGCGCCCACCACCGTCGAGCAGGACGCCCTGCTGGCGCGTTTCCTGGAGGCCTACTTCCCCACCCCGGCGCCGTTCGAGCGGCGCTGAGAATCAATTTGAATCGCACCGGAAATCAGATAACACCTTCAACCGAAATCACTGTGTGCGAATTGTGATTTCGCCCGGCGCCGTTTCGCGTATCGGTTCTGATTGACTGCGGCTCATCCGTCACCCGTGCTCTGCCCGGGAGTGCCAGTGTCAGTGCCAACGTCGCGACAGCGCACCACCTATCAGCTCGTCGAGGCGGTCGTCGCCCGGCTCGACCAGGACGAACTGCCGCAGCTTCCCCGGCTCTGGGACGCGTACACCCGGCACCCTGACGGCCGGGAGCGCGACAGGGAGCATCTGCTCGGCTCGGGCGTCCTGACGGAGATCTCCGCCTGGGCCCCGATCGTCGTCGCGTTCGTCGGCGGCGCCGTGCTGGACGCGCTGAAAGAGGAGATCACCGAACGCAGCCGGGACGGCATCCGGACACTGTTCGTGTGGCGCCGACGGCGGCGCCAGGCGATGCGGGAGGTGCTCGCCGAACCGCTGCCGCCCTTCGACGACGTGGAACAGGCCCGCATCGCGCGCTCCGTCCGCTCCAAGGCGCTCGCGTTGGGGCTGCCGGAGGACAAGGCGCAGCTTCTGGCCGACGCGGTGTCGGGCGAACTGCTGCGGGAGAGCGCTACCCCTCCCCCGGAGGGGTGATCCGTGGGCACGGCCGACCCGTTCGCCCTGCCCCCGCCGAGCACCGCTCGGCTCCGCCTGCTCTTCCTCACCGTCGCGGCCGGTTCGTTCTTCGCCGGTCACTGGTTCCTGGTGCTGGCGGGGGACGCCTGGCGCGACCAGGCCCTCACCTGCGGCCGGCTCGCCGACGTCCCGGCCTTCCTCGACTGCTCGACCAGGGTCATGCTCGTGCGGTCTCTGGCGCCATGGTCCGGCCCTCTGCTGGTGGCGGCGCCGATGGTCGTGGCCTATGCCCTGGCGCCCCTGGTCATCACCCGGCGGCACCGGGCGGCACCGCTCGCCGACTGGCCCGCGGTCGTCGAGGCGACCGTGCGGGCGGCGGGACTGGCCCGGCGGCCCGTGCTCATGCAGGGCGCGCGCGACCTCCTGCGCGACCGCATGTTCGTGTACGGCCGCCACCCCCGGCACCGGGTCATGCTCTCCGCGTCCGCCGGGTTCTCCCTGTCCGGCAAGCAGGCGAAGCCGGCCGCCGTCGCGATGCTCGCCCACGAGCTCGGCCATCTGCGCAACCGGGACGCCGACAGGTCCTACCTCGCCGTGTTCGCGACCGTCTGCTTCGTCCTGGTGGCGGCCGTGCCGTTGTGCCTGTCGGCCGCCCTCACAATGGACGGCACACCCGCACGAGCGGTCGCCTGGCGGACGGCGGTCGTCACGCTGCTGGTCGCCGGCACCTTCGCGGCGGTCGTCCGGGCCCGCGAGCACGACGCCGACCTGCGCGCCGCCCGATCCCACCCCGACGAGGTGCGTGCCTGGCTGTCCTCCGGGCGGCAGGAGCGGCCGTGGCCGGTGCCGGTCCACCCTTCCCTCGCGTCCCGTCTGCGGATCCTGAACGATCCCGCACCGCACATGCGCGCGTCACCCGGCGAGGCCCTGACCGCCGGCGTCGCCGCCGGCATCGTGGTCACCGAACTGGGAGTGCCTCTGCAGACGGTGCTGCCCATACCGCCGATCGTCGCCTACTGGATCGCCGGGCTGCTGGTCGCGGTGCCGGTCGTCCAGGTCGTCGGGCTGGGGGTCTGGCGGGCGGTCCTGGCCGAGCCCGCGAGACCGGCCGTACGGCCCCGCGTCGCCGCCACCGGGCTCGCGCTCGGGGCGGGGTTCGCGGCCGGCGCCGTCCTGTCCCCGCGGGCGAGCGCCGCGTGGAACCTCTGGCTCACGACCGCGCCCGAAGCCGCGTCGAACCTGACGCCCGACCGGATCCCGCTCGGCACCACGGCATGGCTCCTCGCCGCCGTCCTCCTGCCGGGCACCGCGATCACCTGCTGGCTGGCCCTCGCGGCCCGGGCGTGGCTGCCGGCGCGCGGCCCGTCCGCGTGGCGGCACGCGGCGCCCGTCGCCGTGGCCGTGATCGCGGTCGTGTCCGGCACCTGGTTCGTCGCCGTCCGGCTGGCGGCCGGGGCGGAAGCGCCCGCGGGGCGCCTCGCCTGGCTCGTCATCACGCCGCAGGTGGCGGTCGTCCTGGCCGTCCTCGTGCTGCTGTGCGCGCTCGCCCTCCGGCCGCTGCGGGGCCGCAGGTCGCGGCCGGTCGTCGTCATGGTGCCGGCCGTGCTGCTCGTCACGGCCCTGGCCGGGATGGCGTCGCTCCCCGAGCCGGCGGCCCGGGAGGCCGCGCCGCCTCCCGCGGCCGCGCTGCCCGACGCCGGGCAGGCGGGCGCGATCTGCCTGGGCCTGTTCACCACGGGCACCGCGGCCTTCGGCGATCCCGCGGACCACCCCGCGCGGGCACGGATGGGCGAGCTGCTGCGCGGTTCCGACGACGCGCTGCTGCGGCAGGTCGGGGGCCTGTTCCTGGACAGCGCGGACCGCCGCTCCACCGACCTGGCCGCCGTGGCGTGGACCGCCTTCGTCCGGCGGTGCGACCAGATCAGGCGGTATCCGGCCGGTCCGGTGCCTCAGCCCACCCCGCCCTTCCCCGTCGAAAGCTGGTGATCCCGACATGCGCCTCACCCGAGCCCTCGCTTGTCCGGTGGCCGCGCTCACCCTCGTCGCCGCGCTCCTTCCCGGCGCGGCCCCGGCGGCCGCCCGCCCCGCGCTCTCCTACGGACTGCTCACCACCGCGGACCTGCCCAGGGGGTATGTCGCTTTCCGGCCCGCCTACCAGCCGTACGCCAGGGCGAGCAGGCCTCGGTGCGCCGCGCTGCTCGACGAGCTGGACTTCAGCAGACCCCGGCGGAAGGGCGTCGAGTACGCGTCCGCGGCGTTCACGAAGGGGCAGTTCGGCCCGTGGATCACGGAGACGCTGCGACGCTATCCCAGCGCGAACGCCGCGAAGAAGGACCTGGACGGAGCCCTGAAGACCCTGTCCGGATGTTCGTCGTTCCGCATCTCGTACTCCGGCAAGAAGGCGGCCGAGATCACGGTGACGATCCAGCCCATCGCGATGCCGAAGGTGGGCGGGCAGAGCAGGGCAGTGTGGATCACTGTCACCGACGGGTCGTGGGCGCACGGCGAGGTTCTGGTGCTGGCCAGGACCGGTGACGTGATGATGATCCTCGGTCAGCTCGCCTTCAAGCCGCCCAGCCCGCAGACCGCTGACCGGATCGCCGCCCGCGCCGCCCAGAAGATGGGCGCGGTGGCGGACTGATCACGGTGCCGGTCGGCTCTGCGGCAGGTAGCGGGCGACGAACAGGCCGCGGAAGGTCCAGCGGCCGGCCGGGGCGAACGAACGGGCGACCAGGGCGCGCCGGCGGGCCGGCATCGCGTTCTTGCCGGTATGGCCGACCACCCAGAGCGTGCGCAGGCCGTCGAGCCGGGCGGCGAGCACCCGGGGACCCACCTCGCGGCCCGGGAAGCTGCCGTCCCGCTCGGGTGACCGGGCCAGCGCCACGTCGCGGAGCCTGCCGAAGACCGAGGGGTAGACCACGGCGTATTTCCTGACCTTGGCGGGGACGAACAGCACCCCGTCCCCAGGTCTCGCCTCGGCCGCGAGCAGCGCCATGACCGGCCGGGGATCGTCCTGCCTGCCGTCCGGCCCGCGCGTGGCGAGCTGCCCGGGCACCGACAGGCCGAGCCAGGCGGCCAGCACGGCGGCGGCGAGGCCGGGGGGCAGCGCGGCCAGGCCCGCCCCGGCGAGCAGCGCCGCCGCCGGGACGCAGCAGAAGACGTACCGGAACACGTACACCGGAGTGAGCGTCCAGGAGACCGTGAGCAGCACCAGCGCGGGCACCAGCAGCCACGGCAGCGTCAGCCGGACGAGCGCCCCGTGGCCGCCGGGCAGAGCCACGTGTCCGCCGGGCAGAGCCCCGTGTCCGCCGGGCAGAGCCGCGTGTCGGCTGGGCAGAGGGGCGGGGCCGGTCGCGCCGGGCTCTTCCGCGTGAGGTGCCGCGGGCTCCTCCACGCC